>DMTA01000564.1 GCA_003454835.1 Achromobacter sp.
ACACGCCGTCCGACGCGGCGCTATGTCTGGTGCTGCCCGTTGGCGATGACGCGACGGCAGCGTGCGTCCGGCTGGATCTGGACGCGCGGCGCGTGGTCGCCGTCGACCCGCTGTTCACCCGCACGCGGTGCACGATCATGCTGACGCCCGTGACGTCCGCGGCCATGCGGGACCAGGCGCGCGCGATTCTGCAAGAGGATGGCGCGGCGGTGACGTGCATTCAGGACAGTCCGGGTTTCATCGCGCAGCGCATTGTGGCGACCATCGTCAACAATGCCTGCGCCATGGCGCAGCAGGGGATTGCCTCGCCGCAGGACATCGACCAGACGGTGACGTTGGCCCTGGGCTATCCGCAAGGGCCATTCGCGTTGGGTGATGCGCTGGGCGCGCGCACCATTCTGCGGATCCTTGAGCGGTTGCACGCGCGATATCAGGAACCGCGATACCGCCCCAGCGCGTGGTTGTCGCGCCGGGGGGCGCTGGGGTTGCCGCTGGGCACGGTGGCCAGCGCGCGTTGATGTGGTCCGACGCCATTGGCTCAGGAGCGTTGCGCGTCGCGCAGGACGGGCGATCCTGCGCGTCCTCCCTCGGCGCCCGCGCGGCGGGTCCGGCCGATGCCAGATCCTCGCCGGCACCGCCACCACCTTCAGACGCAGGACCTATCGCAGCGTGAAATCGTGATCGGCATCATCCGCCTCGCGCTTGCGATGCGCGAAGTTCAGCGTCACCATCAACCCGGCCACCATCGAAAACAGGTGCTTGAGGGTGTGGCCGCTGAGGAACGCGAAGGTGTCGTAAATCTGATGATCGAGCAGCTCGGCGGCCTTGGCCAGCACGTAGAACCCGATCGCCGCGCCAAAATACAGCCGTTCGCGCATGGGCGTGCCGTTGCGCCATTGCAGTAGCGGCACCAGCACCAGCGGCATGAACTGCACGAAAAGATACGGACGCAGATCGCCTGTCGACGTGTGATCGGTGTACCACCACCACGCCACGCTGCCCACCGCCAACGCCGTCCACAGCACGTCGACCCAGCGGCCGTCGCCCACGGTTTCGCGCCACACGGCTGACAGGATGCCGGCGCACAGCAGCGCAATGGGCAGGCGGTCCCAGATCAGGCGCGCATTGTCCGGCACCAGGTGATACCAGCCTGACCCGAACGCGGTCAGCAAGAGCGCAAGGAAAAACACCGTGTAGCCAGGCCGGATCGCATCCAGCGCAGGGTGCCGGCGCGAGTGCAGCACCAGCGCCATGCCATACCACCCGACCACCGCAAAGCCCAGGTTGGACAGGACATCGCCCGCGTTGGGAATGCCCAGCCACGAGCGCTTGTCGGCAAAGTCGTGATAGTGCTCGAGCTGCGGAATCGGCCCGTAGAGCGCCAGGCCCAGCGCGACCAGGATCACCACCGTCCACGGCAGCACGCGACGCGAGCGGGGGGCGGACATCGTTGCAGCAGATTGAGTGCTCATGCAGGTTCATCCCCCGGCAGGCGGGCGTGCCGGCTAGCAACGATAGTAATGGCGGCGTCCGGCCGCCTCCAGCCCTTGCTGCGTGCCTTTCTCAGGTTTTTTATGTCGTTGTGTATCCGCCCGCGCGGCGCGTACATGCCGACACCCAAGGCCCGGCGCCCTGCGCCACAGTGACGTCCAGCAGTCATGTCCCCTTCAACAAGACTTTCTGGAGCATCACCATGTCGGAACCGGTAAACGCCCAGCGGCGCCGCCTGCTGGGTACCACTTCTTCGCTGGCGGGCGCCAGCCTGCTGGGCCTGGCGCTCGGCGGCAACGCGCTCGCCAAGTCCGTGGCGCAGGCCCCGCAAGGCCTCGTCCCCACGTTCAACAACATCCGGCAGATCCGTGCCGGCACGCTGGACGTCGGCTACGTCGACGCCGGCCCGGCAGACGGCCCGGTCGCCATGCTGCTGCACGGCTGGCCTTATGACATCCACAGCTTCATCGACGTCGTTCCGCGCCTGACGGCCGCCGGTTACCGCGTCATCGTGCCCCATCTGCGCGGCTACGGAACCACGCGGATCGTATCGCCCGACACCCCGCGCAATGGCGAACAGGCCGTCGTGGCCGTGGACATGATTGCGCTGATGGATGCGCTGAAAATCCGCAAAGCCGTCGTCGCCGGCTTCGATTGGGGTGCGCGCACCGCGTGCATCATGGCGGCGTTGTGGCCTGAGCGCTGCGAGGCGCTGGTGTCTGTCAGCGGCTACCTGATCGGCAGCCAGGAAGGCAACCGCAAGCCGCTGCCGCCTCAGGCCGAGCTGCAATGGTGGTATCAGTTCTACTTCGCCACCGAGCGCGGCGCGGCCGGCTACGCTGCCAACGTCGACAGCTTCAACAAGCTGATCTGGCAACTGGCCTCGCCCCAATGGCGCTTTGACGACGCAACGTTTGCGCGCTCGGCACGCGCCTTCGACAACCCCGACCACGTCGAGATCGTGGTGCACAACTACCGCTGGCGCCTGGGGCTGGCGCAAGGCGAATCGCAATACGACGCGCTCGAGGCGCGCCTGGCCCAGTTGCCCAAGATCGGCATTCCGTCCATCACCATGGAAGGTGACGCCAACGGCGCCCCGCATCCGCCACCCGCCGCCTACGCCGGCCAGTTCACCGGCAAATACCAGCACATCGACGTGGGCGTCGGCATCGGCCACAACCTGCCGCAAGAGGCGCCCAAGGCGTTTGCCGACGCGGTGCTCCGCGTCACGCGGCTGTAGCGCAGAAACGCGTCACACCGCCTCACACCGCGACACCACGCGCCGCTCAGCCGGCGCGCGGCAGCCAGTCCGACACGGTCGCAAGCACCTGCCCGGGCATCTCGCGGTGCGGCACATGCCCGCAGTTCTCGAAGATCACCGGCCGCGCGCCCGCCAACTCTGCGATGCGCTCAGCGTGCACCGTGGACCCGTATTCATCGTTGTCGCCGTGCAGCGCCAGCGCCGGACACTTCACCTGCGCCAACTGCGGGTCCAGCGTCCAGTCGGCAAAGTCCGGCGAAAGCCAGGTGTCGATCCAGGCGCTAAGCACCCAGGCCGCCTTCTCGCCGTGATACTTCTTCAGGCGGTCAAGCTGTCCCGGCTGCGCAAAGGATTCGCGCGCCTGGCGTATCCCTTCCAACGTGCGTTCCTCCGCAAAAACCTGCGCCGACTCGGTAATCAGCGCGCGGCAAGACTGCGGATACGCCGCAGCGCTGGCAATGGCCATCCCCCCGCCCACGCTGTGGCCAAACGCCGCGAACTGCTCCAGCTCCAGCGCCTCGCGCACGGCGCGGAAGCCCTCGATGGCCTCGCGCACCACGAAGTCCACGCCCAGCGTGCCCTTGTACGGATCGGAACGGCCGAATCCCAGGCGGTCGTAGGCGATGACCTCGCGGCCCGTCGCGCCCGCCAACCGCTCCGGAAAGTCGCGCCACAACTCCACACATCCAAGCGAATCGTGCATCAGCACGATCGGCTCGCCGCGATCGCCAGATGAGGCAGAGGCGGCGGGCGTCCAACGCCGCACGAAAAGCTGGCCGCCGGCGGCGGGAACGAATACATCTTGGAATTCGACGGACGACATCACGGGCTCTCACGAAGTAGATGGCACGGCACGCCTCCAGAACGCGGCGGCGACACGCCAGCCTCCTCCCGGGGATAGTGCGAAATAGTAGCGTAGGCACGCGCTGCAGATAATCTTTGCGGGATTTCGACACCTGATCGCGGAGGGCAGAAGCCCGACCGGACCCCAACAGCCCCCGAAGCGCAACCCACGGAAGCACAACCCACGGAAGCGCAACACACCGAAGCGCAACACACCGAAGCGCAACACACGGAAGCACAAGACGTCGTACCCGAAGACCCCAATGCACACCCCCGCCAGCGCGCAGCGCACACCGCCACGACGCCCCACCACCCGATGCCGGGTTGCCGCCGCCCG
>DMTA01000392.1 GCA_003454835.1 Achromobacter sp.
GTCGGCCAGCCGCCGGCGGACTATCTGGCCGGCTGGCGCCTGACGCTGGCGCAGTCGCGCTTGCGGGAAGGCATCGCCGTCAAGACGATTGCCGCCGAGCTGGGCTACGCCAATGCGTCAGCCCTGTCGCGCATCTTCAGCCAGAAGCTGGGCGCCTCGCCGCGGCAATGGCTGGATGCGCGGGCGGGGGAAGGCTGACCGGGCAGCCGTTAGCGACAAGTCGGCGGGCGGTCCGGACACTGCGGCCGGCCGTCCGGCGATGCGGAGATCCGAAGATCCGGCGATCCTGCAGTCCTGAAATCCAGCGGCCGGCGGTCCGGCTTCCGGATCGCCGGGCCGCGACCGACGCATCCGTCCAACATGCGGGTTCACCATGTCTGGCGGCGTGCGCGCGGCAGACCTACTATGGCGCACCCCTCAGGCCCAACCCGTCGGACTGCCATGCGTAACCGCACTGCCCTCGCCCTGCTTTGCTCCCTGATCTGCGCGTCCGTCCAGGCGGCCACGCCGCCCGAGATCGTCGAGAACTCGCTGGGGATGACGTTCGTGCGTGTGCCGGCGGGTACGTTCCAGATGGGCAGCGACGAAGGGGCCGCCACGCTGGCTGCCGCTTATCCGCACTATCCGCCCGAACGCTACGCACAGCTCTTTGACGAAGCGCCGGTGCACACCGTTCGCATCACCCGTCCGTTCTACCTGGAGCGCACGGAAGTCACGGTGGGCCAGTTCCGGCGCTTCATCGAAGCGTCCGGCTACGTGCCGGAGTCCGAAGCCGACGGCACCGGCGGCTACGGCTACAACGCTGCCTACGATCCGGACACGTCCGCGTCAGGCGACGCCTTCGAAGGCCGCGACCGCCGATATTCGTGGCGCAACCCGGGATTTGCGCAGGGCGACGATCACCCGGTGGTAAATGTCAGCTGGAACGACGCGCAGGCGTTGGCGCAGTGGCTGACCAAAACAGAGGGCCGCGTGTACCGCCTTCCCACCGAGGCCGAATGGGAATACGCCTGCCGTGCCGGCACGCGGACGCGCTACCAGAACGGCGACGACCCGGCCGCGATGCCGGACGTGGGCAACGGTTTCGATGCCGACGCCAGCCCGTTGTGGCCGAAATGGCAGGCCTTTGCCTCGCCGCGCCACGATGGCAACACCTTCACCGCCCCGGTCGCCAGCTACGCGCCCAACGCGTTCGGTCTGTACGACATGCACGGCAACGCCTGGGAATGGGTCGCGGACTGGTATGGCGAGGACTATTACGCCAACTCGCCGCCCGATGATCCGCAGGGTCCGGAAACCGGCAACGTGCGCGTGCGGCGTGGCGGCTCGTGGCATACGTGGGCGCTGTACACACGCTCGTCGTACCGCAACTGGAACACGCAGGAAACGCGCTATCCGCTGGTCGGCGTGCGCCTGCTGCGCGAAGCCGACGCCGCCGACTGAAAGAAAAAGACTTCCCGGTGGGTTAGCATGGCCGCACGATCCATTTGAAGAGAGTCCTGACATGCACACGCTGGGCCGTCTCGTCCTGCTTGTAAACGACTACGACACCGCCATCGCCTTCTATCGGGACAAGCTCGGGATGGAGGTGTCTGTCGACATGCCTGTCGGCCAGCAGCGCTATGTGCATCTGCGACTGCACGACCAGCCCTCGGTGGGCATGTGGCTGCTGCAGGCGCAGACGCAGGCGCAGCGCGATCGCGTGGGCGACCAGACCGGCGGCCAGCCGGTCGGCGTGTTCTACACAGACGACGTGCTGCGCGACCACACGCACTTTTCGGCCAAGGGCGTGCGCTTCACGCGTGAGCCCGTGCACGAAGAGACCGCCGCCTATGCCCACTTCATCGACCTGTACGGCAACGAGTTCGTGCTGGTCCAGTTGAAGCAGCCGGCGCCATAGCCGGACCCGGCCATGGCCTTCGATGCGACCCGCAAAGATTGGATCCGGCGCGCCGCGCCGTCCAGCCGCGTTGAGCGCATCGAAGCGTATTTCGGCGGCCACGGCTACGACATGCATCGCCACGATACCTACGCCATCGGCCGCACCCTCGCCGGCGTGCAGAGTTTTCATTACCGGCGCGGCATGCAGCACAGCCTGCCGGGCGGCACCATCGTGCTGCATCCAGACGAAGCGCATGATGGCCAGGCCGGCACCGACGCGGGCTTTCATTACCGGATGATCTATGTGGAGCCGGCGCTGATCCAGCGGATCCTGGGCGGCCGTCCGCTGCCGTTCGTCCGCGACGGCATCAGCGCCGATCCGCGGCTGTACGCGGCTAGCGGCGCACTGCTCCAGGCCACCGGCCAGGACATCGATCCGCTGCAGGAAGACGACGCGTTGTTTGAACTGGCGCACGCGCTGTGCGCCGCCGCAGGCCGCAGGACCGGCCGGCGCACGCCCGACTACGCCGCGGCCGAACGCGCGCGGCATTTCATCCATGCTTCGTTGGACCAGCCGATTCCGCTGGAAGACCTGGCGCGCGCCGCGGGCACGGATCGCTGGAGCCTGTCGCGCGATTTCCGTGCGCTGTTCGGCACCAGCCCTTACCGCTACGTGATGTTGCGACGCCTGGATCTGGCGCGCCG
>DMTA01000003.1 GCA_003454835.1 Achromobacter sp.
AGGGCGAGCATGGCTTGTTCGATAGAGGACGAGGACATGGCGGCGTCGATCATGTAATGGGGCGGCGCGGGCGCCGCCTGGGGATTCAGTGTATATCCGGCTGTCGGGCCGGGCGAGATCCGGTCGGGGGACCGGGTTTGGGAACGGTTGGGGGACAAGGTGAAGGCGGCGGCGAGGCCGCCTTCACGGTCGTCCGCCGGCGGCGGCCACGCGCAGAGCCAGCCGGGTCATTTCTTCCCAGGGATCCGAAAGGCGGCCGGGCACCGAGAGGCCCTTGATCAGGCGATCGACTTCGTGGGCGTGCTGCACGGCGGCTGGCCAGACGCCGGGCTGGACCCGGTTCAGGGCCTGCAGCGCCAGGCGTTCATGGGCGCCGAAGATGCGCAGGCGGCGCATCAGGCCGTTCGCATCCTGTCCCAGCGCGCGCGCCTCGGCAATGCGGGCAAGCAGGCGGATTTCTTCGCCGACCGCCCAGAGCACCAGCGGCAGCGCTTCGCCCTCGGCGCGCAGGCCGTCGATCATGCGGATGGTGCGGCCGATGTCGCCGGCCAGCATGGCGTCGCGCAAGCCAAAGACGTCGTAGCGGGCGACGTTCAGCACGGCGCGCTCCACGTCCTCGGCAGCGAGCTGGCCCTCGGGGTAGAGCAGGCCGAGCTTCTGGATTTCCTGGTGGGCGGCCAACAGGTTGCCTTCGAACTTGTCCGCCATCCATTGCAGGGTGGCGCTGTCGGCGCGCTGGTTCTGACGCGCCAGGCGCATGCCGACCCAGGCGGGCAGGCGGCCGCGTTCAATGTTGGCGATGTCGACCGCCATGCCGGCGCGCACCAGTGCCTGCATCCAGCGGCTTTCGCGGGTGGCCTTGTCCAGGCGCGGCAAGGCGATCAATACGAGCGTATCGGCCTCGGGCTGCTTTTCGGCCTGTTCGGCCAGCTTGGTGAGCGTGTCGGCGCCGGACTTGCCCGGCTTGCCGGTGGGGATCTTGATTTCGAGGATGCGGCGGTCGCCGAACAGCGACACGCTCTGGGTGGCGGCGAGGACCGCGCTCCAGTCGCTGCGCGCGTCCATCACCATGGACAGGCGCTCGGTGTAGCCGGCGTTGCGCGCGGCGGCGCGCAACGCGTCGACAGCTTCGGTCACCAGCAGCGGTTCGTCGCCGGAGACCGTGTACAGCGGCGCCAGCCGGTTGCCGGGCCGCTGGAGGTGTTCGGCCAGCCGATCCGCGTCCAAAGGCTGTGCCATGGGTTAGCGGACGTTGGTCGGGTCGGTGACGGACGGCGTCTGCCAGGGTGTGGGCACGCGCGGTTGCTGCGGTTCGTTCGGATTGAACAGCGGCGTGTTCTCGTCGTCGCCTTCCTGTGCCGCTTCGAACGCCTTACGCACGTCCGGCGCGGTGATGCGGCGCAGCACGCGCGAGACCAGATCGCGTTGCATGGCCTTGAACAGGGTGTCGATCTGGCCCTGCTTGGCCTGCACGACCTGATCGTCGTACGGCATTTCGCGGAAGATGGACAGCGTCGTGTCGGGCACCAGTGCGCGGCCCTGAGCGTCGATCAGGCGGAACGTGTAATTGATGCCGAGTTCGTAGGATTCCACGCGGCCCTGGGCGTTCAATGAGACCTCGCGCAGCGTGCGCGAGTCATTGACCTGCTGGAGGATGGCCTGCGCTTCCTTGGGCGTATCGACAAGCTTGGTGTTGGGCGAGGCCGCGCGCAACGCGCGGCGCACGTCCGCGCCGAACTGGGTGTTGTCGGGGATGCCCACGTACATGCGTTCGAACGGCATCGGGGTGACGCCGCGCAGCGCGAAACCGCAGGCGGTGAGCAGCATGAACAGCGCCAGGCAGGCGCCGCGCAGCAGCCAGCTTTGGCGGGAGAGTTGCGATTGTTGCCCGGCGAAGTGCATGCTTGACCTCATCAGCCTACGACGTTGACCAGTTTGCCCGGAACCACGATGACACGCTTGGGCGGGCGGCCTTCCAGGAAGCGGGCGACCTCTTCCTGGCTGGCGGCCAGTTTCTCGATGTCTTCCTTGGGGGCCTTGGCGGCCACGCGGATCGAGCCGCGCAGCTTGCCGTTGACCTGCAGCATCAGCTCGATCTCGTCGGCAACGAGGGCGGCGTCGTCCACATGCGGCCACGGCGCATCGAGCAGATCGCCGAGTTCCTTGGCGTAGCCCAGATCCTGCCAGAGGTGCCAGGTAACGTGCGGCACAACCGGGTACAGCACGCGCAGCAGGATGCCGACGGTTTCGGCGTAGGCCGCGTCGGCGTCAGCGCCTTCCGGCAGCTTGGCGTCGTCGATGGCGTTCAGCATCTTCATGCAGGCGGACACGACGGTGTTGTACTGGATGCGCTGGTAGTCGTAGTCGGCCTGCTTGAGCAGCCCGTAGACCTCGCGGCGCAGATCCTTGACGGCGGCAGGCGCCTGCGGCCAGTCCGTGCCCTGGGCCAGGCCGCGGGCGATGGCTTCGCGATGGCCGTAGCTGATGGACCAGAGGCGGCGCAGGAAGCGGTTGGAGCCTTCGACGCCGGAGTCGGACCATTCGAGGGTCTGCTCGGGCGGGCTGGCGAACATGACGAACAGGCGGGCCGTGTCGGCGCCCAGAGTGTCGATCAGCGATTGCGGATCGACGCCGTTGTTCTTGGACTTGGACATCGTGCCCACGCCGCCGTAGTTGATGGCCGAGCCATCCGACTTGAGCTTGGCGCCGACAATGGCGCCGCGGTCGTCATAGACGTTGTCGACGTCTTCGGGCCAGAAATACTCGATGCCGCCCTGAGGCGTCTTGCGCGAGTAAATGTGGTTCAGCACCATGCCCTGGCACAGCAGCTTGGTGAAGGGCTCGTCGAAATTGAGCAGGCCCATGTCGCGCATGACCTTGGTCCAGAAGCGCGCGTACAGCAAGTGCAGCACGGCGTGCTCGATGCCGCCGATGTACTGGTCCATCGGCATCCAGTAGTCATTGCGCTGGTCGACCATGGCGTTGTCGTTCCCGGGCGAGGTGTAGCGCATGAAGTACCAGGACGAGTCCACGAACGTGTCCATCGTGTCCGTCTCGCGGCGCGCGGGCTTGCCGCAGCTGGGGCAGGCGCAGGACAGGAAGGCTTCGTTCTTGGCCAGCGGATTGCCGCTGCCGTCGGGGATGAGGTCGTCGGGCAGGACCACGGGCAGGTCTTTTTCCGGGACCGGCACCGGGCCGCAGTCTTCGCAGTGGATGATCGGGATCGGGGTGCCCCAGTAGCGCTGGCGCGAAATGCCCCAGTCGCGCAGGCGCCACGTGGTCTGCTTTTCGCCCAGGCCCTTTTCGCCGAGGTCGGCCGCGATGGCGTCCACGGCTTCCTTGTAGGACAGGCCGTCGTACTTGCCGGAATTGACGGTGCGGCCCGACTGCTTGTCGCCGTACCATTCCTGCCAAGCGTCGGTGGAGTAGTCCTTGCCGGCCACGTCCACGACCTGCACGATCGGCAGGTTGTATTTCTTGGCGAAGGCGAAGTCGCGCTCGTCGTGCGACGGCACGCCCATGACGGCGCCGTCGCCGTAGGTCATGAGCACGTAGTTGCCGACCCAGACTTCGACCTGCGCGCCCGTGATGGGATGCGTGACGAACAGACCCGTGGGCATGCCTTCTTTTTCACGGGTGGCCATTTCGGCCTCGGTGGTGCCGCCGAGCTTGCATTGCTCGATGAATGCGGCCAGCGGCGCATTGTTGGCAGCCGCGTGCGTGGCCAGGGGGTGCTCCGGCGCCACGGCGCAGAAGGTCACGCCCATGATCGTGTCGGCGCGGGTGGTGAAGACGTACAGCTTGCCGTCCTGGATCAGCTGGCCATCCTGGCCGGCGATCTGGTGCGGGAAGGCAAAGCGCAGGCCCTCGGACTTGCCGATCCAGTTTTCCTGCATCAGGCGCACGCGCTCGGGCCAGCCGGGCAGGTCGTTCTGGACGGCGCCGAGCAGCTCGTCGGCGTAGTCGGTGATGCGCAGGTAGTAGCCGGGGATCTCGCGCTTTTCGACGAGGGCGCCGGAACGCCAGCCGCGGCCGTCGATGACCTGTTCGTTGGCGAGCACGGTCTGGTCGACCGGATCCCAGTTGACGACCTGGGTCTTGCGGTAGGCGACGCCCTTTTCGAGCATCTTCAGGAACAGCCACTGGTTCCACTTGTAATACTGCGGATCGCAGGCGCACATTTCGCGCGTCCAGTCGATCGCCAGACCCATCGCCTTCATCTGCTTCTTCATGTAGGCGATGTTGTCGTAGGTCCACTTGGCGGGCGGCACCTTGGACTTGATGGCGGCGTTTTCCGCCGGCATGCCAAAGGCGTCCCAGCCCATCGGCATGAGCACGTTGTAGCCGCGCATGCGCAGCTGGCGGGCCATCATGTCGTTGATGGTGTAGTTGCGCACGTGGCCCATGTGCAGCTTGCCGCTGGGGTAGGGCAGCATGGAGCAGGCGTAGAACTTGGGCTTTTCGGAGCCGTCGGCGTTCTTGGCGTGTTCGTGGACCAGATAGACGTCGCGGGCCTGCCAGTCTTGTTGGGCGGCCGCTTCGACGGTAGTGGGGAGGTAGCGTTCCTGCATGGGCTCGTGCGCGGTGGCAAAAAGGGGTGAGCCGCCCCATCGCGCCGGGGCGCGGTGGCGGTCAAAACCCCTGATTATAGGAGGTGCTAGGCGCTGGCAGGGGGCGAGGGCATTTCGGGGATGCGCGCACTGGGCGCAAGTGCGCCATAAGCCAGCGTGAGGGCCGCCAGGACGGCGCCCGCGATCACCACCGCGGGCCAGCCGAAATGGGCGTACAGCCAGGACGATACCAGCGAACCTGACGCGCCGCCGATGAAGTAGCAGGTGACGTAACCTGCCGTCAGGCGGCTGCGGGCTTCGGGCCGCAGGCGGTAGATGGAACTGGTGTTGGTGACGTGCACGCCCTGGATCGCCAGATCCTGCACCAGGATGCCGGCCAGCAGGGCAAGCACCGACACCTGCCCGAAGGCCATCAGTCCCCAGGAACCCAGCAGAAGCAGCAGGCCCACGCGGGTGGCGAGGTTGCCCAGGCCGCGGTCGGCGAGGCGTCCGAAGCGGTTGGCGGCGTAGGCCCCGGCGGCGCCCGCCAGGCCGAAAAGGCCGATGGTGGTGTTGCTGTATTCATAGGGCGGACCGGCCAGGAGGAAGGTCAGCGGCGTCCACAGCATGCTGAAGGCGGCAAACAGCAGCCCGCCGATGAGGGACCGGGCGCGAAATAGGGGTTCCTCGACGAACATGCGCAGGATGGAGCCCAGCAGTTGCGGATAGCTCATTGCCGTGGGGCTCTGGTAGCGGGGCAGCACGCGCCACAGGACGGCCGACATGCACAGCATCAGGATGGCGGCGACCCAATACACGGTGCGCCAGCTCCCCACGTCGGCCAGGGCGCCCGCGGCGGTGCGGGCCAGCAGGATGCCCAGCAGCAGCCCGCTCATGACCGTGCCAACGGCCTTGCCGCGCTCGTGAGGGGCGGCCAGCGTGGCGGCAAATGGCACGAGGATCTGCGCGACGACGGACAGCATGCCGGTCAGGGCGGTGCCGATGATGAGCATCGCGATGCTGGTGGAGAAGGCGGAAATCAGCAGGCCGCCCGCCGACAGCAGGTTCATCAGCACGATCAGCGAACGGCGTTCGAATATGTCGCCCAGCGGCACCAGCAGCATCAGTCCCACGGCGTAACTGAGCTGCGCCGTGGTGACGATCGTGCCGGCGGCCGCGTTCGAGATCGAGAACTGCTGGCCGATGGTGTGCAGCAGGGGCTGCGCGTAATAGTTGCTGGCGACGGCCAGGCCGGTCGCCACCGACATCAGGAGGATGATGGGGGCGGTGAGGGTTGGGGTGGATTGTTCGGTGGAAGTCACTGATCTGAAGCGGAAAGGGTATTGAAGATGAAGCGGTCGCGACGGGTTACGCACCGACGCTGCCGGGCGTGTCCTGGTCCTGCTTGAGCAGCAGTTTCTTCAGCAGACCGGCCAATTGGCGGCGCTCGGCCGCCGACAGCGGTTCGAGAAATTCATTCAGATCGGCCAGATAGTCCTTGAGCACGACCTTGATGACGCGCAGACCTTCGGCCGTGAGCGACACGATGACGCCGCGCCGGTCTTCGGGATTGGGATTGCGCACGAGCAGCCCGGCCTGTTCCAGCCTGTCCAGGCGGTTGGTCATGGCGCCGGACGTCAGCAACAGGGCTTCCACGAGCTTTTGCGGATTCATGGCGTGCGGGGCGCCGGTGCGGTAGAGCGTGGCGAGCACGTCGAATTCGCCCTGGTGCAGGTTGTATTGGCGAAAGGTGCGGTTGACATTGCGGGCCGCGAAGGCGTTCAGGCGGAACAGGCGCGCGACGACCGACATGGCGGCGAAGTCTTGCGTGGGGCACTCTTTGGCCCACTGCGAGATCACGAGATCGACGAGGTCATTCATGGTGAGTGGCTAGTGTTTTAATGTGAAGTATCTTCACGTAAAGACAAAATTCTAGCAGCGGCTCAGGATCAACGCAAAGCGTGGTCGCCGGTGACGTAAAGCGCGATCGACGGGAACATGAAGCGCGCGTCTCGGTTTGCAAAGCACGCGCGCAAAAAAGAATCTATGGTCAGCCCGATTT
>DMTA01000005.1 GCA_003454835.1 Achromobacter sp.
GCCGACGGTTCCGCTGTCCTGCGATCCGCTGGCAACGCCCGGTTCCGCGGAAGACATTCCGCCCGATTATTCCTTCACGCTGGATGACGGCGACCTGCCCCGCGTGCCGGTCGTGGTGATTTCCGGCGTCTCCCGCCCCTCGCGGCCCTGGTTCTCGTCGGTCAGCGGGCAGGACGGCCTGCGCTATGGCGGCAGCCGCAACTGGGTTTACCGCAACACCGCCGGCCCGTCCCTCACCGTGGGCAACGTCAACCCGAATGCGCCCGCGTGGGGCAGCGGCGCGGCGGTGGGCGGGCTGCAGATCGCCAACTGCGGCGGCAGCGGCGCCACGTTGCCCGAGGGCAGCTTCGGCTACTCGTCCTCGGTGGGCAAGCTGAACCTGATGGACCCGGCCGCCAAGTCCGGCGCCGTGGANNGCCGTGGACTACGGCGCGTCCGTGGGCAGCGGCAGCGTGCGCTACGGGCTGACGCCCGCAGTGACGGTCGAGGGCCAGATGCAGAGCGCCCCGTCGCTGACCACCCGCGGCGTGGGCACCACGTACAACGCCGGCGAATTCGGCACCTTCCGGGCCGGCGCCACGCAAAGCACGTTCGATGCAGCCAGCGGTTACCGCTACCGCTTCGGCTACAGCATCGACGTGGCCGACACGGTGACGCTGGGCTACACCAATGAGCAGATCGGCGCAGGCTACGGCGACCTGTCCACCTATTCGGACGGCGTGGCCTCTGCGGCCCAGACCCGCAACACCGTGTCGGCGGGTGTCCCGCTGTCCGGCTGGGGCACGCTGAGCGGCACGTATTCCGGGCTGCGCGAAGGCTCCGTGCTGGCCGAGCAGCGCGTGGGGCTGTCCCATAGCATGTTCGTCGCGCCCAAGGTCAAGCTGGCCGTCGGCGCCGACCGCGACATCGTGACGGGCGACTACGGCTGGCGCGCCAACCTGAGCATGCCCGTGGACACCTTCATGCGCGGCACCTGGCTCAGCTGGTGAGTGCCGGATAGCGTGGCCAAAATCTCCCTCGGGATCGGGTGGGCCGGAATTGGGGCTTAAAATCCCTGCCATGATGCTTCCGGCCTATCCCCATGTCTGACGCGCGCGCCCTCGGCGTGTTGCAGCGCGTTTTCGGTTACGAATCCTTCCGCGGCGACCAGCAAGCCATTGTCGAACAGGTGATCGGCGGCGGCGACGCGCTTGTCCTCATGCCCACGGGCGGGGGCAAGTCGCTCTGTTACCAGATCCCCTCGCTGGTGCGTGAAGGCACCGGCATCGTCGTGTCGCCCCTGATCGCGCTGATGCAGGATCAGGTCGACGCGCTGACCGAACTGGGTGTGCGCGCGGCTTTCCTGAATTCCACGCAGGAGTGGCGGGTGGCCCGAGAGGTGGAACAGGCCTTCCTGAACGGCGAGCTCGACCTGCTCTACGTCGCCCCCGAACGCCTGCTGACCGACCGCTGCCTGCAATTGCTCGACCGCGGCCGCATCGCGCTGTTCGCCATCGACGAAGCGCACTGCGTGTCCCAGTGGGGTCACGACTTCCGGCCCGAATACCTGGGCCTGTCCATGCTGCACGAGCGCTGGCCCGACGTGCCGCGCATCGCGCTCACAGCCACCGCCACCGCCGTCACCCGCACTGAGATCGCGCAGCGTCTGTCGCTGGACGAAGCGCGCCATTTCGTCTCCAGCTTCGACCGCCCCAACATCCGCTACCGCATCGTCGAAAAGAACGAGGTGCGCAAGCAACTGCTGGACATGATCCGCACCGAGCACGAAGGCGAATCCGGCGTGGTGTACTGCCTGTCGCGCGCCCGGGTCGAAGAGACGGCCGAATTCCTCTGCAATCAGGGCATCGATGCGATGCCTTACCACGCGGGCCTCAGCGCCCAGATTCGAGCCGCCAACCAATCGCGGTTCCTGCGCGAGGACGGCGTGGTCATGGTCGCCACCATTGCGTTCGGCATGGGAATCGACAAGCCCGACGTGCGCTTCGTGGCGCACATCGACCTGCCCAAATCTGTCGAGGGCTACTACCAGGAAACCGGCCGCGCCGGCCGCGATGGCCTGCCCGCCACGGCCTGGCTGGCCTATGGTTTGCAGGACGTGGTGCAGCAGCGCCGCATGATCGACGAATCACCTGGCGACGAGTCCTATCGCCGGCGCCTGGGCCAGCAGCTCGACGCCATGCTGGGCCTGTGCGAAACGGTGGAATGCCGGCGCGTGCGGCTGCTGGCGTACTTCGGCCAGCAAATCACCGCATGCGGCAATTGCGACGTCTGCCTGGACCCGCCGCAGGCGTGGGACGGCACCGTCGCAGCGCAAAAGGTGCTGTCGGCCGTGTACCGCCTCTGGAAGGAACGCGGCCAGCGCTACGGCGCCGGCCACATCATCGACATCCTGCGCGGCAAGGTCACCGACCGCACCAAGCAGCATGGCCACGAATCGCTCAGCGTGTTCGGCGTGGGCGCCGACCTCTCCGACACCGCGTGGCGCGGCGTGCTGCGCCAGCTCTTGGCGCAGGGCCTGCTGACCGTGGACAACGAAGGCTTCGGCACGCTGGCCCTGACCGAAGGCAGCCGCGCGGTGCTCAAGGGCGAACGCCAGCTCATGCTGCGGCGCGAATCCGAAAAGAAGCCGCGCTCAGGCAAAACGGGCAGCGGACGGCCCAAGGCGGCTGCGATCGACCTGCCGGCCGAACTGCAGCCGGTATTCGAGGCGCTGCGCGCCTGGCGCGGCGAAGTCGCCAAAAGCCACGGCGTGCCGGCCTACGTGATCTTCCACGACGCCACGCTGCGCGAGATCGCGCTGGCGCAGCCCGAGTCCATGGACGACCTGAGCCACATCAACGGCGTGGGGGCCCGCAAGCTGGAAGCCTACGGCGAAGAAATCCTGCAACGGGTAGCGCGGCCCGTGCTGTAGCGCCCGGACAGCACCCGGGGCCGGGCGGAACGCCTTTCCGGCCTTCCGCCCGGCCTTGAATCGATCAGTACGACGGCGGCGGCAGCAGCGGCACTGGGCGGCGTTCCTTGCCAAAGACCGACCGGTACGCCAGGATGTTGAACACCAGCACCACCGGAATCCCCACGACGGCGCCCGCCATCACCAGCCGCATCGATCCCAGCGCGCCGGCGCCATCCCACAGCGTCATGTCGTCCAGGATCAGGTACGGGAACAGACTGTAGGCCAGCCCGCTCAGCATCAGCAGGAACAGCGCCACCGTCAGCACGAAGGGCAACCAGCTGAAGCGGTCGGCACGGCCCGGCAGGCGCGCCAGCAGCATTTCCGCGGCCACGAAGCCCGCCAGCATCAGCACCCACACCGACGCCGCGAGGCTGAGGTGAGCAATGTTGCTCCACTTGTAGAAGATGCCGGCATTGGCCAGACCCAGCGTGACCGCGATCGACACCATGCCCACTGCGGTCCAGCGGATGGCGTGGCGCGCCCAGTTGGCCGCGCGGCGCTGCAGGTCGCCATCCACGCGCATGACCAGCCACGTCGCGCCTAGCAGCACGTAGGCAGCCACGGCGCACAGACCCACGAACATCGCGAACCAACCGTACCCCGCGTCGGACTGATAGCCCGTGGCGATGCGGCCCAGCAGCGTACCCTGGCCGAACGCGGTGATGAGGGAGCCGATCCAGAACGCGAAGATCCAGCGCGGCTTCATTTCGTTGCGGGCGCGGATGCGAAATTCGAAGGCGACGCTGCGCAGCACCACGCCCAACACCATGAACGTCAACGGCCCATAGAGCTTGCCCAGCACGGCGCCCCAGGCGAACGGGAACGCCGCCGCGAACAGCCCCATGCCAAGCAGCAGCCAGAATTCATTGGCGTCGCGCCACGGGCTGAGCAGGCTCATCATGCGGCCGCGCTCGTGTTCCGGGGCGATCTGCAGCAGGATACCCACGCCGAGGTCGAAGCCGTCCAGAACCATGCCTGCGGCAATCACGACAAACAGCAGCGCCATGAAGGCGAGCGGCATCCAGAACGAAGGATCCTCGGGGCTCAGGCCTTGCGAAGCAGCCAGCATGGCGATCATGGCGCACCTCCGCTCAGCTTGCGCACAGGCACGACGCCGTAGCGCGCCGCGTGGAACAGCATGCCGGCGAACGCGGCCAGCAGCAAGGCGTACAGCAGCCCGTACCCGGCCAGCCCATACAGCACGGTGCTGGAGGGCACAGAGCCCAGGACCTCGGATTGCGTGATCGTGCCGTTCACGACGAAAGGCTGCAGTCCGATGATGGAGACCCACCATCCCGCGACCACGGCGATGCCGCCGGAAAACATCATGCCGCACAGCACCCGCTGCCACCACGGCGGCAAGGCCGCCGGGTCCATGCCGCGCCGGAACGTCCACAGGAAGGTCACGCACGCCACAGCCAGCATCAGCAGTCCCAGGCCGACGGCCACGCGCAGCGACCAGAAGGTCAGCGCCACCGGCGGCAACATGCCCGAATATTTGTCCAGGCCCTGATAGGTGCCGTCCGCATTGCGATGCAGCCACATGCCGCCGGCGTTGTTGATCGTGAGGTCGCCCTCGTTGACGTGCGCGCGCGCATCGGGCCAGCCGAACAGCACCAGTTGCGGCACGGGGCCGCTTTGCCAGAAGCCCGCCGCGGCGGCGGCCTTGGCCGGTTGCAGCTTCGCCATCATCTG
>DMTA01000466.1 GCA_003454835.1 Achromobacter sp.
CACGGAAATCCTGGCCGAGCAGCACTTTCGCAAGCTGGTGTCCTGGCTGCAGCCGCTGGGCGTGAATGTCGCGTGGCTGAGCGGCAGCCTGACTGCCAAGGCCCGGCGCGAAGCCGCTGCCGCCGCAGCCGACGGCAGCGTGCAGCTTGTGGTCGGCACGCAGGCGCTGATCCAGGATCACGTCGAGTTCCACCGGCTGGGCCTGTCCATCGTCGACGAGCAGCATCGCTTTGGCGTCGGGCAGCGCCTTGCTCTGACGCGCAAGGGCGAAACCGTGCGCGGCCGCATCGTGCCGCATCAACTCAACATGAGCGCCACGCCCATTCCACGCACGCTCGCAATGACCTTCTTCGCCGACCTGGACGTATCCGTGATCGACGAGCTGCCGCCCGGGCGCAGTCCCGTGGTGACCAAGCTGGTCTCCGACGCGCGGCGCGAAGAGGTCATCGCCCATATCGCCCAGGCCGCGCGCGGCGGCCAGCAGGCTTATTGGGTCTGTCCGCTGGTCGAGGAAAGCGAGGCCCTCGAACTCCAAACCGCCGTCGACACCTACGACGGCATGCGGACCGATCTGCCGGACCTGCGCATTGGCCTGGTGCATGGCCGCCTGCCGCAGGCCGAGAAGGCCGCCGTGATGCAGGCTTTCCGCGACGGCGAGATCGATCTGCTCGTCGCCACGACCGTCATTGAAGTCGGGGTCGACGTGCCGAATGCGTCACTGATGGTCATCGAACACGCCGAGCGCTTCGGCCTTGCGCAGCTTCACCAGTTGCGCGGGCGTGTGGGGCGGGGCACGGCCGAGTCCGTCTGCGTGCTGCTCTACCAGACGCCGCTTTCGCAGGTTGCGCGCGAAAGGCTGCGCGCCATGTTCGAAACGTCGGACGGCTTCGAGATCGCCCGGCGCGACCTGGAGCAGCGTGGTCCCGGCGAATTCCTGGGAACGCGCCAGTCCGGCATGGCGCTTTTGCGCTTTGCGGACCTGGAGACCGACGCCGCGATCGCCGAAGACGCGCGCGATGCCGCCGTGTGGCTGCGCGCCGAACATCCCGCCGCCGTCGAGGCGCATCTGGCCCGCTGGATGCGCGGGCGCGAAGACTTCCTGCGGACCTGACATGCTGGCCGTCAACCATCCTGAATCCTCAAGCGCTGGCCACGGGGCCCGCGCATAACCCCGGGGGCGTAGTCCACCATGACTCTCACCGAACTCAAGTACATCGTCGCCGTGGCCCGCGAGCGGCACTTTGGCCGCGCGGCCGAGGCCTGTTTCGTCAGTCAGCCGACGCTGTCCGTGGCCATCCGCAAGCTCGAGGACGAGCTGGGCGTGACCCTGTTCGAACGGGGCGGCTCCGAAGTCGGCGTGACGCCCATCGGCCAGCGCATCGTCGCGCAGGCGCAGAAGGTGCTCGAGGAAAGCGCCAGCATCAAGGAGATCGCCAGGCAAGGGCACGATCCGCTGGCCGGCCCGCTGCGCGTCGGCGTCATCCACACCATCGGACCGTACCTGCTGCCCAAGCTGGTGCCCGTGCAGATCGGCCGCACGCCGCAGATGCCGCTGCTGCTGCAAGAGAACTTCACGGTCCGCCTGGTGGAACTGCTGCGCCAGGGCGAGATCGATTGCGCCATCATGGCCTTGCCGTTGCCCGAGGCCGGACTGGTCATGCAGCCGCTCTATGACGAGCCCTTCGTGGTGGCGGTGCCCAACGACCACGAACTGGCTGAGCGCAAGTCCATCGACGCGCAGGACCTGAAGCAGCAGACCATGCTGCTGCTTGGCAGCGGCCATTGCTTCCGTGACCAGGTGCTTGAAGTCTGTCCCGAACTGTCCCGCTTCTCGGCCGCCAGCGACGGCATCCAGCGCACCTTCGAAGGCTCGTCGCTGGAAACCATCCGCCACATGGTTGCGGCCGGCATCGGCGTGACCGTGCTGCCCGTCACCGCGGTGCCCGAGCATCCGCCTTCGAACAGCCTTCTGCGCTACCTGCCTTTCGAAGGCCATGTGCCAGAGCGCCGGGTGGTGCTCGCATGGCGGCGCAGCTTTCCGCGGCTGGCTGCAATCGAAGCGCTGGCGCAGGCCGTTTATGAGTGCGAGCTGCCGGGGGTGAAGATGCTGGTGGGTGAAGCGGCGGCCGTGCAGGATTGATCGGGCGGTCCTGGCCGATCGACGGCCATTGCACCGCGTCAATCGGTCGCAGCCCATTGTGAGAACGGCGCCGCCACAACCCCCGTTCTGTCGTGTTTGCAGTGGTATTCTTATTTCCGCCTTTTTCCATAGGAGCTAGCAATGGCCAAGTCCACCAAGAAGACCTCGAGCGTTCCGCGCATCAACATCGGTATTTCGGACAAGGACCGCGCCGCGGTTGCCGGCGAACTGTCCAAGTTGCTGGCCGATTCGTACACGCTGTACCTGATGACGCACAACTTCCACTGGAACGTCACGGGGCCCATGTTCAACACGCTGCATCTGATGTTCATGACGCAGTACACCGAAGAATGGAACGCGCTGGACAGCATCGCCGAGCGCATCCGCGCGCTGGGCCACTATGCCCCCGGCACGTACCGCGAATACGCCAAGCTGTCGTCGATCGCCGAACCGGAAACGGTGCCGGACGCCCTGGAAATGGTGCGTCTGCTGGTCGACGGCAACGAGTCGGTCGCCAAGACCGCGCGCGCTGCCTTCGAAAAGGCCGACGCCGCCAATGACCAGCCCACGGCCGACCTGCTGACGCAGCGTCTGGACGTGCATGAAAAGAACGCCTGGATGCTGCGCAGCCTGCTGCAGTGATCGGAACGGCCCGCTTCTCGGAAGGAAAGCGGCCGGTTCCTCAGGCTTGAGCTAAATGGCCGCCCGGATGGGCGGCCATTTCTTTACGTGGCGGCGCACGGCCTACAGGTCGTACACGGGAATCGGCGGAATGCGTTTGGCCGGGGGCGGAATCCGCCACGACGCTCTGCGGCGCAGCGCGCCCAGCAGCTTCAGCCCCTGCGGCCAATCGGCCAGGCCGCTTTCCGCGTTGATATGGCCAGCACCGGGCAGGAGGACGACGCGGCTGCCCCAATCCGCCGCGAAGACGCGCGCGCGCTCCAGCGCGCAATACGGATCGTTGTCGCTGGCGACCACGACGCTTTGAAAGGGCAGTGGCTGGCGCGGGATGGGCGCGAAGCCGCGCAGGCACGCCGGCGTATCGGC
>DMTA01000006.1 GCA_003454835.1 Achromobacter sp.
CGCCGCGAAGCGCGCGGTGGCGCCTAAGTATCGCCACCCGCAGACCGGAGAAACCTGGAGCGGTCGCGGCAAGGCGCCGCGCTGGCTCGCTGCCGAAGAAGCCGGCGGCGCCACCCGCGAGAGTTTTCTTATCAAGGAATAAAACCTATTCCTCAGTAAGAAATAAAATGGCGCACCATCATGGTGCGCCATTTTATTTTAGGAAGCCGCCCGAAGGGCGCCTTCCCGGCTCAACGCGCGGGGAATTGAATCTCGCGTTCAGCGCCATTATTCCCCGGGAAATTGTCGAATATTGCACGCACGAGATAGGGCATGGTGCGAATCAAATCGTCTCGCTCGCTCAATATGAAAGCGGTCGAACGGTAAACTTCGGCGCCGCCTTGCTGGGTATCACGTATGAAGAGCGACAGGGAATTTCGCTGGACCACCATGGGAACATCAACCCAGTCCGGCCCCCAGAACCCCGCGCCCATGCCCCACGGCCCCGGCCCATAGAAACCGCCGTAGCCACCATAGAAATACGGATCGTACGGACGGCGCACCATCACCTGCGTCTGTGTAGTGCCATAGCGGAACGACACCTCGAAGCGGCCCTTAACGCCAGGTCGCGCCTCAACCAGGCCCGTGGCGCCGATGCCTGCACGAACCATGTCCTGGAAGGACTGATACTCCAGATTATTGATTTGCGATGGGTCGGCAGGAACAAACTGATAGGTCTGGCCTTCGACAGCCGCCGGCCACTGCTGAAAGGACGTCACGCGAGCCGAGACCGTTGGTGCGGCGCAGCCGGTCAACGTCATCGCCCCCAGCACGGCAAATATGCCGGCCCACCGGCCTAGACTGCTGAACCAAGACGACCTGGACATTTTGCGACTCCTTCAGCGCACGACGGCGCCATCATAACGAGCTTTGACATAAGCGCTTGCTAAAAGTTTTCAGGCTAGCCCGTAAGCCCAAGGTTCCGCTCACCGGCCAGCCACTACAATAGCCCTCTTGTTCATACAGGACTGCAAATCCCATGCGCACCGACACGCCCGTTACCGTTTACCGCAAGGATTACCAGCCCTACCCCTACGAAATTCCCGAAGTCGCCCTCGCCTTCGACCTCGCGCCCGACGCGACCGAAGTGCGCTGCACGATGCACGTGCAGCGCAGGCCTGAAGCCAGCGCCGACGCCGCCCTGATCCTGGACGGAGAAGAGTTGGAACTCGTGTCGGTAGGCGTGAATGGCGAGCCGCTGCCCGCCACTAGCTACCAGCTGTCCGAACACACGCTCACGCTGCGTGGCCTGCCCGCCGACGCCACGGTTGAAATCGTCAGCCGCTGCAAGCCGTCCGCCAATTCCACGCTGATGGGTTTGTATGTGTCGGGCGGCAATTTCTTCACGCAATGCGAGGCCGAAGGCTTCCGGCGCATTACGTGGTTTGCCGACCGCCCCGACGTCATGTCGCGTTATCGCGTGACGCTGCGCGCGCAGCCTGACTATCCCGTGCTGCTGTCAAACGGCAACCTGATCGCCTCGCGCCAGTTGCCCGACGGCCGCAACGAGGTCGAATGGGAAGATCCGTTCCCCAAGCCCTGCTATCTGTTTGCGTTGGTGGCGGGCAACCTCACGCATCGCGAAACCACGGTTAAAACGGTCAGCGGCCGCGATGTGCTGCTGCAGGTCTACAGCGACCCCGGTTCCGAAACCAAGACCGAATGGGCGCTGGATTCGCTGGTGCGTTCGTTGCGCTGGGACGAGAGCCGCTTCGGACTCGAACTCGACCTTGACCGTTTCATGATCGTCGCCGTCCATGACTTCAATATGGGAGCCATGGAAAACAAAGGCCTGAATATCTTCAACGCGGCCTACGTGCTGGCCGATCCGCAAACGGCCACCGACGCCAACTACGAAGGTATCGAATCGGTCATTGGACATGAATACTTCCACAACTGGACTGGCAACCGCGTCACGTGCCGCGACTGGTTTCAGCTGAGCCTGAAGGAAGGCCTGACGGTTTTCCGCGACCAGGAATTCAGCGCCGACATGATGGCGCGCGACATGGACGCCGCAGCCGCGGCCAGCGCGCGTGCCGTCAAGCGCATTGACGACGTCGTGGCGCTGCGCGCCGCGCAGTTCCCGGAAGACGCTGGCCCCATGGCCCATCCGATCCGCCCGGAAAGCTACCAGGAGATCGGCAACTTCTACACGGCCACCGTGTACGAGAAAGGCGCCGAGGTCATCCGCATGCAGCACACGCTGCTGGGCGAGGCCGGTTTCCGCGCGGGCATGGACGAATACTTCCATCGCCACGACGGCCAGGCCGTCACGTGTGACGATTTCGTCGCCGCCATGGAATCGGTTTACGTCAAGCAGCATCCCGGCCGCGACCTGTCGGTGTTTCGCCGCTGGTACCGGCAGGCCGGCACGCCGCGGGTCACGGTCAGGCTCGATCACGATGCCGCCGCGCGCCGCTGCACGGTGACGCTCACCCAGTCCTG
This sequence comes from Achromobacter sp., assembly GCA_003454835.1. GTDB lineage: Bacteria > Pseudomonadota > Gammaproteobacteria > Burkholderiales > Burkholderiaceae_B > Achromobacter. The sequence continues at coordinate 2,485 of DMTA01000006.1, forward strand.
CCCGCCCGTCGGCGTCGAAAAGAAAGCCGGCCCGGATTACGTGAAGGCGCCCTTTCACATCCCCTTTGCAATCGGCCTGCTGGACCGCGATGGCAACGCGCTGCCGCTGCGCCATGACGGCGCGGTCGTGGACACCGCCCTTCTTGAACTGACGACGCAAAACCAGCAATGGGTGTTCGAGGATATCGCCGAACGGCCCGTGCCCTCGCTGCTGCGCGACTTTTCCGCGCCGGTCATCGTGGACTACGACTGGACCAACGAGGAGCTGGCGCTACTGTCCGCGCACGACGGCAATCCGTTCGCGCGCTGGGAAGCCGGCCAGGAACTGGCCACCCGCCAGATCCTGGCGCTGGCTGACGCCCGCCAGGCGGGCCACACGCTGCACGCAGACACGGCCTTCATCGACGCCTGGCGCGCGTTGCTCACCGATCCCGCGCTGGATGCCGCCTACCGTGCGCGCGCCCTGGCGCTGCCGTCGGAAAAGACGCTGGCCGAACGCATGCAGCAGGTGGATCCGCCTGCACTGGCCGTGGCGCGCGACTTCCTGCGCGCCGAACTGGGCCGTCAACTGCAGGCCGAATTCCGCCAAGCCTTCGACGAGAACCAGACTCCGGGCGAGTACAGCCCCGCCCCGATTCCCGCCGGCATGCGCGCCCTGAAGAATCTGGCGCTCAGCCATCTGATGGCGGCGGGCGAGCCCGAGGCGCAGCGCCTGGCCGAACAGCAGTACGCCAACGCGGGCAACATGACCGACAGCATGGCCGCGCTGACTGCCCTGATCAACTTCGGACAAGGCGACTTCCCGCAGCAGGCGCTGGCCGCTTTCTACACGAAGTGGAGCGAGAATCCGCTGGTGGTGGACAAGTGGTTCGCGTTGCAGGCGGCTGCCCGCTCGACAACCGTGCAGACCGCCCGCGAGCTGATGAAGCACCCTGCCTTCACGCTGCGCAACCCCAACCGCGCCCGTGCGCTGATTTTCCAGTTCTGCCTCAACAATGCCCGCGGCATGCACCATCCGGACGGATCGGGCTATGCCTTCTGGGCCGAACAGGTGCTGGCGCTGGACGCGCTGAATCCGGAAATCGCCGCGCGCCTGGCGCGTGCGCTCGACAACTGGTCGCGCTTCGTCCCCACGCTGCGCGCGCCCATGCAGGCCGCACTTGAGAAAGTGCGCCAGCACGACGGCCTGTCGCGCAACGTGCAGGAAATCGTATCCAAGGCTTTAGAATTCGCCGCATAGGGAGATCCTTTTGAAACGTAAAACACTGACTCAATACCTGGTGGAGCAACAACGCTCCGCCCAAGCCCTGGCGCCGGAAGTCCGGCTGCTCATCGAAGTGGTGGCGCGCGCCTGCAAGGCCATCAGCCATGCGGTCAGCAAGGGTGCGCTGGGCGGCGTGCTCGGCAGTCTGGAAAGCGAGAACGTCCAGGGCGAAGTGCAGAAAAAGCTGGACGTGTTGTCCAACGAAATCCTGCTGGAAGCCAACGAATGGGGCGGCCACCTGGCGGCCATGGCCTCGGAAGAGATGGAAACCATCCATCTGATCCCGAACCGCTACCCCAAGGGCGAATACCTGCTGCTGTTCGATCCCCTGGATGGCTCGTCGAACATCGACGTGAACGTCTCCATCGGCACCATCTTCTCGGTGCTGCACGCGCCGCACGATGTGTCGGGCGCCCCCGTCTGCGAAGACGACTTCCTGCAGCCGGGCAACAAGCAGGTGGTGGCCGGCTACGCTGTCTACGGCCCGCAGACGATGCTGGTGCTGACCATCGGCAACGGCGTCGTGGGCTTCACGCTGGATCGCGAAATGGGTTCGTGGGTGCTGACGCACGAGAACATCCGCGTGCCGGAAGACACCAAGGAGTTCGCGATCAACATGTCGAACATGCGGCACTGGGCCCCGCCGGTCAAGCGCTACATCGACGACTGCCTGGCTGGTTCCACCGGCCCGTTGGGCAAGGATTTCAACATGCGCTGGATCGCCTCGATGGTGGCGGACGTGCATCGCATCCTGACCCGCGGCGGCATCTTCATGTACCCGTGGGACGCGCGCGAACCCGGCAAGGCCGGCAAACTGCGCCTGATGTACGAAGCCAATCCCATGAGCTTCCTGATCGAACAGGCGGGCGGCGCGGCCATCAACGGCACCCAGCGCATCATGGACATCCAGCCTGAAAAGCTGCACCAGCGCGTGAGCGTGATCCTGGGTTCCAAGAACGAAGTCGAACGCGTGGGCCGATACCACGCCGAGGACGCGGGCAAGTAAACCGCGCCCGTTCGTTCCGCAGCAAAACAAAAGCCCCGGCCATGACAGCCGGGGCTTTTGCTTGGTGCAGAGGGTCAGGCTTGCTTACTTGACCTCTTCGATCGACTTCACGTCGTCCTTGTTGATCTGAACCTTCTTGCCGTTCTGCTCGTATTCATACATGCCCGACTTCTTGTCGTATTCGGGCTCGTCGGGCGCTACGGTCGAAGATCCGTCGCGTTGGTTGATAACCGAGGGCGACGAGCATCCGGCCAGTACTCCAACGCCGGTCATCACCAGGGCCAACGTCATGGTCTTCAGGTTCATGGTCGTGTTCTCCGAGTGTTGAATAGTGATTTCACTCTAGCCGAATCGACTCCCAAAATCGTGTCGGGTTGTGGGCAAAATGCTTAAGAACGTAATCGAACCTGGCCCCAATAACGAAAAACCCCTCTCAGGGTGCGCCTGAGAGGGGTTGCAACCGTATACAAGCGGCAAGCGTGCTTACACCTTCGCGTGTGCCTCGATGAAACGGCGTACGGACGCTTCGTTGCAGTCCATGACTTCGACGCGTTGCGGCAACGACTCCAGGTCCGCCAGATTGCCGGGCGGCGTGGCAGGACGGCCGAGCGCTTCCTCGATGGTCTCGGAAAACTTGGCCGGCAGCGCGGTTTCCAGCACGAGCATGGGGATGCCCGGTTCGACGAATTCGCGCGCGACCTTCACGCCGTCCGCGGTATGCGGGTCGACCAGCACGCCGGTGGCGTCATATAGGGCGCGAATCGTTGCCAGACGGTCCACATGCGAGCTGGCGCCCGACACGAAGCCATACTGCGACTCGAACTGATCCTTCATATCGGACAGGTCGAACGCGCCATCGCGCGGCAGTGCCGTCCACAGCGCCTTCACGCGATCGGTATCGCGGCCCACCAGATCGAAGACGAAGCGCTCGAAGTTGGAGGCGCGCGAGATATCCATCGACGGGCTGGACGTGGCGTAAGTCTGCTCGGCCGGACGCGGACGATAGACGCCGGTGCGGAAGAATTCTTCCAGCACGTTGTTCTCGTTCGTGGCCAGCACGAGGCGGCGGATCGGCAGTCCCATGCGGCGCGCGATGTGGCCAGACAGGATGTTGCCGAAGTTGCCCGACGGCACGGCAAACGACACTTCCTGTCCGGCGCGTTCGGTGGCACGCAGCCAGCCGTGGAAGTAGTAGACGACCTGGGCGGCAATGCGCGCCCAGTTGATCGAGTTCACGGCGCCAAGGCGATACCGGTTCTTGAAGTCCAGGTCGCCGGCCAGCGACTTGACGATGTCCTGCGCCTGGTCGAACACGCCGCGCACGGCGATGTTGTGGATGTTCTCGTCCTGCAGCGAGTACATCTGCGCACGTTGGAAGGCGCTCATGCGGCCGTGCGGCGACAGCATGAACACCGCCACGCCCTTCTTGCCGCGAAGCGCGTATTCCGCCGCCGAGCCCGTGTCGCCGGAGGTGGCGCCCACGATATTCAGCGTGGTGCCGCGCTTTTCCAGCACGTATTCAAAAACCTGGCCGAGGAACTGCATGGCCATGTCCTTGAACGCCAGCGTCGGACCTTCCGACAGGCCCAGCAACGACAGCCCGCCGTCGAGCGGACGCAGCGGAACGATGTCCTCGCTGCTGAAGATCTGCGGCGTGTAGGCGGCGCGGGTCAGGCGGCGCAGGTCGTCCGCGGGAATGTCCGTGGCGAACAGCGACAGCACTTCGAAAGCCAGGTCGGCATACGACAGGCCGCGCCAGGATTCCAGCGTTTCAGCGGAAACCTGCGGCAGCGTCTGCGGCACGGCCAGCCCGCCATCGGGCGCCAGGCCTTCGAGCAGGATATCGGAGAATTCCAGCGCGGCCATGCCGCCGCGCGTAGATATGTATTTCATGTCAATGGCTCCACGATGGGCCTGGCTCCCTTGCAAGGGAGCCAGACTTCATCAGGTCAGGTTCTCCACGCGCAGGCGCGTGACCTTGGACCGCACGAAGGGCAGCGATTCGATGCGCTCGATGGCCTGGTTGACGTTGCCTTCCACGGCCTCATGCGTGAGGAAGATGATGTCGGCGCCGCCGATGTGCGACGGCTGCTGGATCATCGATCCGATGGAAATGCCACGGTCGGCCAGGATGCGGGCGATGTCCGCCAGCACGCCGGGCTGATCGTCGACGCGCAGGCGCAGGTAATAGGACGTGCTGACCTGTTCGATTGGCAGGATGGGCGTGTCCGACATGGCGTCCGGCTGGAAGGCCAGGTGCGGCACGCGGTTGCCCGGATCTGCGGTGTGCAGGCGCGTCACGTCGACCAGGTCGGCCACGACGGCCGAGGCGGTGGGCTCTTCGCCCGCGCCCTGCCCGTAGTACAGCGTGGGGCCAACGGCGTCGCCCTTGACCAGCACCGCGTTCATCGCGCCTTCAACGTTGGCCAGCAGGCGCTCGGACGGCACCAGCGCCGGATGCACGCGCAGCTCAATGCCGTCGGGACGGCGCTTGGTGATGCCCAGCAGCTTGATGCGATAGCCCAGACGCTCGGCGTGCTCGATGTCTTCGGCGGCCAGTTGCGAGATGCCTTCGATGTGGGCGCGGTCAAACTGCACCGGCACGCCGAATGCCAGCGAGGCCAGCAGCGTCAGCTTGTGCGCGGCGTCCACGCCTTCCACGTCGAACGTCGGGTCGGCTTCGGCGTAACCCAGACGCTGGGCTTCGGCCAGGACGTCGGCAAACGGCAGGCCGCGCGAGCGCATTTCGGACAGGATGAAATTGGTGGTGCCGTTGATGATGCCGGCCACCCACTGGATGCGGTTGGCGGTCAGGCCTTCGCGGATCGCCTTGATGATGGGAATGCCGCCGGCGACGGCGGCTTCAAAGTTCACCATCACGCCGCGCTCAGAGGCGGCGGCGAAGATCTCGTTGCCATGCTTGGCCAGCAGCGCCTTGTTGGCCGTGACCACATGCTTGCCGTTGGCGATGGCTTCCAGCACCAGCTCGCGGGCCAGCGTGTCGCCGCCGATCAGCTCGACGACGATGTCGATTTCGGGATCGCGCACCAGCGCACGCACATCGGTGTCGACCAGAATGGAGTCGCCCACGCGGGCGCGCGCCTTTTCCACATCGCGCACGGCGGCGCGGACGACTTCAATGCGACGGCCGGCGCGGCGCGCGATTTCCTCGGCATTACGCGAAAGCACGGTCCATGTGCCGCCGCCAACCACGCCAAGACCAAGCAGGCCCACTTTCATGGGGTTCATCGCGCCGCCCTCCGCGAGCGGGCGTTGAGGGGAATTCATTTCAGTTCTCCATAATGCTTTGTGCTGCTGCGCAGCACCCCCGACGCAAGAAAGCGGTCGCCCCTTATCGGGATGCCGCGGATCCGGCTCCGCCGGTCCGCAGGCATGCCCCCTCAGAGGGGGAAGCGCGCAGCGCTGCGGGGGTGGACACCCATCACTTCAGCAGTCCGTCCTTGCGGAACATATCTTTGATGCCGCGCACCGCTTGACGCGTGCGCTGCTCGTTTTCGATAAGAGCGAAGCGTACGTATTCGTCGCCATACTCGCCGAAGCCGATCCCGGGGGACACGGCCACTTTCGCATCCGACAGGACACGCTTGGCAAATTCCAAAGAGCCCATCGCCCGGTAGGGTTCGGGGATCTGCGCCCAGATGTACATGGACGCCTTGGGAATTTCCACATTCCAACCTGCTTCATGCAGGCCGCGCACGAGCACGTCGCGGCGGCTTTGATACTGCGCCACGATTTCGTTCACGCAGTCCTGCGGACCGTCCAGCGCGGCGATGGACGCCACCTGGATCGGCGTGAACGTACCGTAGTCGTGATAGCTCTTGATGCGTGCGAGCGCGTTCACGAGCTCGCGGTTGCCGACCATGTAGCCGATGCGCCAGCCCGCCATGTTGTAGCTCTTGCTCATCGTGAAGAACTCGACGGCGACGTCGCGCGCGCCGGGCACCTGCATGATGGACGGGGCCACATAGCCGTCGAACGTGATGTCGGCGTAGGCCAGGTCATGCACCACGAGGATGTCGTGTTCCTTGGCCAACGCGACCACGCGCTCGAAGAACGACAGGTCGACGCACTGGGCGGTCGGGTTGCTGGGAAAGCCCAGCACCATCATCTTGGGCTTCGGAATGGATTCGCGCACGGCGCGTTCCAGTTCCTCGAAGAAGTCCACGCCCGGCGTCATGCGCACGGAACGGATGTTGGCGCCGGCAATGACGGCGCCGTAGATGTGGATCGGGTAGCTGGGATTGGGCACCAGAACGGTGTCGCCGCGGTCCAGCGTGGCCAGCATCAGGTGGGCCAGGCCTTCCTTGGAGCCGATGGTGACGATGGCTTCGGAGTCCGGGTCGAACTCGACCGCGTAGCGGCGCTGGTACCAGTCACAGATCGCCTTGCGCAGACGCGGGATGCCCTTGGACACCGAATAGCCGTGGGTGGTGGGACGGCTGGTCGCTTCCACCATCTTGTCGACGATGTGCTTGGGCGTCGCCCCGTCCGGATTGCCCATCGACATGTCGATGATGTCTTCGCCGCGCCGACGCGCCGCCATCTTGAGCTCGCCGGTAATGTTGAAAACGTACGGGGGCAAACGCTCGATGCGAGAGAACTTCCTCATGATGGGAATCCTTAGGGGCGAAAAGGCAAAAAGACCAGGGCGCGGTCGCGCGAAGGGGAATGGGGGGCTTAGAGCCGCGCCAGCACACGATTGCAGCGCAGCAAAACCCTGTAATCTAGCGCAACGACGCCTGAGGGGCAAATGGGAAAAAAAAGCCCCTTTTCCCTCGTGGATACGTTGCAACATGCGCCGTGTCCGATGCGCTATTATCAAGCACGTATAGCCGGAGTTTTTATTGAAGCTGCATACCGATCCTGCGACGGCCGCTCTTAACACTGTCACCGCATACGGTGATGGTTATATCGAGGTCAACCAGGTACGTTTTTCCTCCTCGGTCGCTTTTGGCCCCGAAGGCGAAGTGACCATCTGGCCCGTTGAGTCGCCGGCCGACATTACCTCCTCCCTCTTGCTTCAGGCAGCCGGATTGTCCGAGCCCGCCCGCAACCCCCTGGATTTTCTGGATGCCCCGGAAGCCGCGCCCAGCCGGCCGGCCAACGCGCCCGAAGTCCTGCTGGTGGGCACCGGCGGCAAGCAACAGTTCCTGCGCCCTGAAGTATTGCGTCCCCTTTTGGCCGTCGGCATTGGCGTGGAAACGATGGATACCCACGCCGCCTCACGCACCTACAACATCCTGATGGCTGAGGGACGGCGCGTGGTCGTCGCCCTCATCCCGCCCAATGGAGCATCCAGTCAATGACGCCGAGCATAGGCAAACCCGCCCCGCTGTTCACCGCCGAAAGCACGATAGGCCCCATCAGCCTTGAACAGTGTCAGGGGCGGGCGGTGATCCTGTATTTCTACCCCAAAGACAACACCCCCGGCTGCACCACCGAAAGCCAGGATTTCCGCGATCTGCACGGCGACTTCCTGTCGGCCAGCGCGATCGTGATCGGCATCTCGCGCGACTCGCTGAAGTCGCACGAGAATTTCAAGGCCAAGTACGAGCTTCCTTTCCCCCTCATCTCCGACGCCGACGAAACCGTCTGCAATCTGTTCGGCGTCATCAAGCAGAAGAACATGTATGGAAAGCAGGTGCGCGGCATCGAACGCAGCACCTTCTTGATCGACGCCTATGGCGTGCTGGTGCAGGAGTGGCGCGGGGTGAAGGTCCCGAACCACGCAAAGGAAGTCCTGCAAGCCGCCAAGAGCATCGGTTAGCCGCACAGGAAACCCGTCAGGCGCTATAGCCGGCCCAAACAGGAGAGTGACGCATATGCCGCTTCCGAAGTTGCCT
>DMTA01000215.1 GCA_003454835.1 Achromobacter sp.
GAGGCCCATGCCACGAGGCCCCCGGCACGAGGCCCACGTCACGAGGCCCACGTCACAAGGCCCACGTCACGAGGCCTACGACACGAAGCCCACGTCACGACGCCACGCCACCATCGCGCCGCCAAGCCACCACGCCACCACGCCGCACCGCACCGCGCCGATCGGCGCTAAGCCTAGCTGCCGACGTTCGATGCCGAATTCTTTGATCTTAGCGCCTCCGCATTGGATACCCCGGACATCCTTCCGATGGCTTTAACGATGCAACGCCTTGATCAACGCGGTAAGTTGCGCGTCTCGGGCTTCGACGAGGTCTGCGATGCTTTGGTGGCCGGCTTCAGCGTTGACGCCTTCTATCAGGCGTTGTTGGAGCGCCGGCGTGACCTCCGGCGTGCCGAGGTCATCCCACCAGGTTTGCACGGGGCCTAGCAAATGGTGCATGAAGTGCGCGAGTCCGCCTTCGCCACCGCCCAGGTTGAATGTCATGTGGGGACCAAAGAGGGCCCAGCGCAAGCCGGGGCCTTGGGACACGGCGGCGTCGATGTCCGCGACGCTGGCGACGTTTTCGGCGGCCAGGTGGATGGCCTCGCGCCATAGGGCGGCTTGCAGGCGGTTGGCGATGTGACCGGGGACTTCCTTGTTCAGACGGATGGGGTGTTTGCCCATGCTGCGGTAGAAGTCGATGGCACGATCCATGGTGTCGGATGACGTCTGGGCACCGCCGACGACCTCGACCAGCGGGATGAGGTGGGGCGGATTGAAGGGGTGGCCGATCACGAAACGCTGGGGATGGCGGCAGCGCGATTGCAGGCGGCTCATGATGAGGCCGGACGAACTGGAGGCGACGATGACGTTCGGGGGCAGGATGGCGTCGATGCGGGCGAAAAGTTCGGTCTTGAAGTCTTCGCGCTCGGGCGCGTTTTCCTGGACGAAGTCGACGCCAGCCAGTGCGGTTTCCAGGTCAGGGACGAAGCGCAACGCGTCGGCGGCGGCGCCGGGGCGCACATGGCCGAGCTCGGTCAGGACCGGCCATGCCGCCTGCACGCGGGCAATGGTCTGGGCCTGTGCATGCGGGCCGGGATCGCTGACGACCACTTCCAGTCCGTGCGCGAGAAACAGGGCGGCCCAGCTGGCGCCGATGGTGCCGGCGCCCACGATGGCGACGCGGCGGATGGGGCCGGGGGTGGATGAACCCGACCTGGACGAAGCAGAACCGGACGAAGCAGGACTGGACGGCGCAATGCTGGACATGCAGGTCTCCTTTGTTGGGCTTGCTGCATTGTGAAGCAAAGCCGGGGCCGTTGCCACGCGGGCGGGGTGGCGGCAACATAGGACTTTTCCGTCCCTCGGGAGCCTTGCATGAGTCCGACGCCCGCACGTGTGACCGTTCCGTATTTCTGCCAATGGGAGTCCGCGCATCGGGCGGGCGAGATCATTCGCAAGGAGCTGGATCTGGCGCACGACCCTGCATGGCGCGATTCCGGCGCGCGGGATCTGGACGAGTATGTGCGCTGGGCCAGCCATGTCTGCGGGATGGCGTGTTTGAAGATGGTGTTGGCGGCGCGGACGGGCCGCGTTCATCCGACTCTGGAACTCGCTCGCGGCAGCTTGCCGTATGGCGCGTATGTCGAGGAGGCGGACGGAACCATCAAGGGCCTGATCTACGCGCCGTTCGTGCAATACGTCGCCGACGTTTTTGGGTTGCGTTCGCAAGTGCGTGTCGATCTGCCCGCGGCGGACCTGCCTGGTGTTATGGCGCGGTCGGAATACTTCATGGCGTCGGTCCACCCGTGGATACGATGGCCCGACAGCGAGCCTCCGAAAAAAGGCGGGCATCTGGTGCTGGTGACGCGTGCCACGTCCGCGGCCGTGACGTTTCACAACCCGTCGGGCGAGCCGGGTTCGCAAGCGGATGTCGAGCTGCCGCTTGCCGATTTCGGCAGGTTCTACGCGGGGCGCGGCGTCGCGATCCTGGCGGGCTGACGAAGCAGGAATCCGTGGCGGCTCAGGTGTTGCGAGTATGGCGCAGGTAGCGCGTCGCCAGCACGACGGTGAAGACGTAGCTGACGGTGATCACGATGTAGGCCGCGGGCAGGCTGGCGTGCCAGTCCGGCAAAAGGTGCAGGATGGTGCCCATGACCGCGACGCCCACCAGCGCGCCTGATTGGCGATTGGCGTTCAGGGCGGCTGCCGCGCTGTTGGCGTGCTGGCTGCCGGAGACCTGCATCACTATGCTGGTCATGGCAGGCACCGCGATGCCGACGCCCAGGTTGGCCAGCGCGACAACAACGGCAAAGGGCCAGTAGGCGACACCGGGCGTGAAGGTGGCGATGCCGATGGCGCTCATCACCGCCGCGAGCGAGATGCCGCCCAGCAACGAGGCCGACACGTTCCAGCGCGCGGACACGCGGCCCGAGATGAGATTGCCGATGGAGAACACCGCCAGCATCGGCACGAGTTCGATACCGGTCTGCAATGCGTCGGCGCCGCGCGCGTGCTGCAGGAAGAGGCTCAGCAGGAACAACTGGCCGTATGACGCGAGATTGATGAGGAAGCCCACGCCGTTGGCGGCTGCGAATTGGCTGGTGGCGAAGAGCGCGCGCGGGATGATGGGCTCGGCGTGCCGACGTTCGCGCTGCACGAGCAGCGCCGTGGCGGCCAGGCTCAGCAGCGCCGTGGCCGCGATCAGCGGAGAGCTCCAGCCATACGCGTTGCCCTGGATCAGGACGAAGCACAAGGAAGACAGCGCGACGATGCCGATCAGGTGGCTCAATGGGTTGAGCGCGCGGGGACGCCGGGGCGCGGCCGTAATGCGGCGGCGGGCGAGCCACAGGCCGGCCAGGCCCAGCGGAATGTTGATGAGGAAGATGCCGCGCCAGCCGAATTGGTGGATCAGCACGCCGCCGAGCAACGGTCCGGATGCCCCGGCGACGGCCACGATGGCGGACCATGCGGCCAGCATGCGGTTGCGCACGTTTTCGTCGGCGTAGGCGTGCGTGAGCAGGCTGAGCGAGCTGGGCATGAAGAGGGCTGCGCCAACGCCCTGCAACATTCGCGCCGCGATCAAGGTGTCGGTGTTTGGCGCCAGCCCGCATAGCAGGGACGCGGCGGTGAACACGCCCAGCCCCGTCAGGTAGAGGGTCTTGGCGCCATAGCGGTCGGCCAGCGCGCCGGCCACGAGCAACAGTGCGGCGAAGGTCAGGGTGTAGCCGTCGACGATCCAGACGAGCTCCGTGAGCGGCACGGTGAACTGGAGCGCGATGCTGGGAATTGCGACGTTGACAACCGTCACATCGAGCATGGCCATGACGAAGCCGACGGCCAAGGTGATCAAAGGCACCCATCCCGTGGCGGGAGCGGGCGGCGCGTCTATTGCGATGACGGGGCGGCAGGCGGAGGACATGGCGGGGCTTCTTTCAGTGGCGCAGCGCGCAGAGGGTGCAAAGCTTAGGCGCTTCTTCCGATGCAAAAAAGCCGTATTGCTGCTTTATAGTCATGCAAAACTGCATCAGAGACTTGAAATGGATTGGGACAACGCACGGATATTTCTGGCGATCTACCGCGTGGGGACACTACGCGGCGCGGCGGCGGTGCTGCAGATTGACCAAGCCACCGCAGGCCGGCGTCTGGCGGCGTTGGAGGCATCGCTGGATGCGCGGCTGTTCCTGCGCACGCCCAGCGGATACGTGCCGACGGCGGCGGGTGAGCTTGCGTTTGCCGCGGCCGAACGCATGGAGCAGGCGGCGGACCAGCTTCAGCGCCAGATGCAGGGACTGGATCACCGGCTGTCGGGCGTGGTGCGTGTCGCGGCTTCGGAAACGGTGGCCCGCTACTTCATCATGGAGGCCATCAAGCGGGTCCATGCCGAGCACCCGGATATCCGCGTGGTGCTGTCTACCGGCATTCAGATCAGTAACCTGACGCGCCGCGAGGCCGACTTGGCCATTCGCAACATCAAGCCCGACAACCCCGACCTGATCCATCGCCATCTCGCGCGCAAGGAGGTCGGCCTGTACGCGTCGCGGGCATACCTGGACGCGCATGGCGAACCGAAGCCCGGCACCGCATTCGCGGGGCATACGTTGATCGCGTATCAGCAGGCCGTGCTGCCCGGCTGGTCGGATTCGCTATGCGGCGAGCCCACCCGCAACGGCCGCATCGGCGTCGAGGTGAATTCCGGGCTGATGATCATCGATGCGGTGGTGGCGGGACTGGGTATTGGCGAGTTGCCGACCCACATGGCGCCGGACCATCCCGAATTGGTGCGGATCTGGCCCGACCGCAGCGAGGCCTATGACCTGTGGCTGGTGATGCACGGGGATCTGAACCGCACGGCGCGCGTGCGGGCGGTGGCTGACGCGATTGTCGACGTCTTTGAAGCGCGCAATTAGCGGTAAGCCGAGGGTTGTGGCGCGGCGTGACTGGCGCTAAGGTTTGCTGGCCCGCTTGAAAACCCATGACCTCAGGAGTTGCGCGTGTCCGATCTTTGGCGTTTGTCCGCAGTTGAGCTTGCCGCCCTTGTCCGCAAGCGTGAAGTGTCCGCCGTTCAGGCTGCGCAAAGCGCGCTGCAGCGGCTCGATGCTGTCAATCCCGCCATCAACGCGGTGGTGGACCACCGGCCTGAGGACGTGCTGGCGCAGGCGGCTGAGGTGGACGCAGCCCTTGCACGCGGAGAAGATCCCGGGCTTTTGGCGGGCGTGCCCGTCACCGTGAAGGTCAACGTAGATCAGGCCGGCTTTGCCACGACCAACGGCGTGCGCCTGCAAAAGGACCTGATCGCCGAAAGGAACAGTCCCGTCGTCGACAACTTGCGGCGCGCCGGCGCGGTGATCGTGGGCCGTACCAATACGCCGGCGTTTTCGCTGCGCTGGTTCACCGGCAACGCGCTGCATGGAGACACGCGCAACCCGCGCAATCCGGCGTTGACGCCCGGCGGCTCGTCTGGCGGCGCCGCGTCGGCGGTGGCGGCCGGCATCGGGCATCTGGCGCATGGCACGGACATCGCCGGCTCGATCCGGTATCCGGCGTATGCGTGCGGCGTGCATGGCCTGCGTCCGTC
>DMTA01000001.1 GCA_003454835.1 Achromobacter sp.
CGATGTCCTGCCGCGCCACACCGATGATCTGGTTGTAGCGGCGCACCGGCTCGCCGGCCGCGATGGCGCGCACCGCCACCTTGTGGCCGGGCGGCACCAGCCCCACGACCGTCACGCCCTCGCCTTCCAGCCGGGTGCCGCTGACAAGCTGGCGCCGGGCGATCACCACGTTGTCCGCCGGGTGGATGCGTATGACTGCGGTATCGGTCTGCGACATGAGGACTCCGGAAGGCAATAAGGCGCGGGGATCAGCCGTCGATCAGCGCGGGATCCCAGGCATGGACGCGCTGGCGCTGTTCGCCCAGGCCGGCGATGCCCAGTTTCATCTCGTCCCCCGCCTTCAGGTAGACGGGCGCGGGCTTCTGGCCCATGCCCACGCCGGGCGGGGTGCCGGTGCTGATGAGATCCCCCGGATACAGGGTCATGAAGCGGCTGACGTACGACACCAGTTGCGCGACGCCGAACACCATGGTCCGGGTACTGCCGTTCTGGTAGCGCTTGCCGTTGACCTCCAGCCACATCTCCAGGTCCTGCGGATTCGGGATCTCATCGGCCGTCGCCAGCCACGGGCCGATGGGGCCGAACGTGTCGCAGCCCTTGCCCTTGTCCCAGGTGCCGCCGCGTTCGATCTGGTATTCGCGTTCGGACACGTCGTTGACCACGCAGTAGCCGGCCACGTGCTTCATGGCGTCGGCCTCGCTGACGTAGCGGGCCTTCTCGCCGATCACCACGCCCAGCTCGACCTCCCAGTCGGTCTTGACGGATTCCCGCGGCAGCACAACCGGATCGTTGCAGCCCACCACGGCGGACGTTGTCTTCATGAAGATGACGGGCTCGGCTGGCACCGGCAGTCCGGACTCCGCGGCGTGATCCGCATAATTCAGGCCGATGCAGATGAACTTGCCCATGCCGCTCCACGGCGGCGCCACGCGGCCCGGTTGCGCGACCAGCGGGAGCGACGCCGGATCCAGTGCGCGCAGTTCCGCCAGCTTGGCGGGAACGAGCGTCTGGGCGGTGATGTCGGCAATGACGGAAGACAGGTCGCGGACCTGGCCGTCGGCGTCGATCAGCGCGGGCTTTTCTGCGCCCTTGGCGCCATATCGCATCAGTTTCATAGCGGTTTCCTTGTTGCTGGAAAAGAAGAGTCAGTTGGACCAGCCGCCGTCGATCACTTGCGCGGTGCCGGTGGTGAAGGCGGATTCGTCGCTGGCAAGATACACCGCCAGCGCGGCGATCTCTTCGGCGCGGCCGATGCGGCCCATCGGCTGGCGCGCAGTGAAGGCGGCCTCGACCGCCGCGACAGGCTGGCCGCTGGCCTGCGCCTGCGCGTCGATGCGCTGGCGCAGCGACGGCGACTCGACCGTGCCCGGGCAGATCGCGTTGCAGCGGATGCCTTGCCCCACGTAGTCGGCGGCGACCGCCTTGGTCAGACCGATGACGGCCGCCTTGGTGGCGCCGTAGGCGGAGCGGTTGGGCGCGCCCTTGATGCTGCCCGCCACCGACGCCATGTTCACGATGGACCCCGAGCCGCGCGCCAGCATCGCCGGCAGGCAGGCGCGGATCAGCAGATACATGGACCGCACGTTCAGGTTGAACGAAAAATCCCAGGCATCTTCGTCGCAGTCCAGGATGGTGCCGGCGTGCACGAAGCCCGCGCCATTGAACAGCACGTCGATCGCGCCCGCGTCCTGCGCCAGCGCGCGCAGCGCGCGGGCATCGGTCACATCCAGCACCTGCGTGCGGCAGCCGGACAGCGACTCCAGCGCGGCGCCGTTCAGGTCCACAGCCAGCACGTCGGCGCCCTCATGCGCGTAGGCCATTGCCACGGCGCGGCCGATGCCCTGCCCGGCTGCGGTGACGATGGCGGTCTTGCCTTGCAGTCTTCCTGACATGTTCGCGGTTCCTTATTTGCCGGCCATGCCCATTGCGGTGGGCAGCCACAGGGTGATCTGGGGGACGTAGGTGATGGCGATCAGGGCCACGAACAGCGGCACCAGCCACGGCAGGATCGCCATCGTGGTGCGCTCGACCGACAGCTTGGCCACCCGCGCCAGCACGAACAGCACCATGCCCATTGGCGGATGCAGCAGACCGATCATCAGGTTCAGCGTCATGATGAGCCCGAAGTGGATCGGGTCGATGCCCAGCTTCAGCACGATCGGCAGCAGGATCGGCACCAGGATGGTGATGGCCGCGATGGTGTCGATGAAGCAGCCCACGATCAGGATCAGGATGTTCGCCATCAGCAGGAACACCCACTTGTTCTGCGTGACGCTCAGGATGGCGTCCGTCAACGTCTGCGCCGCCTGCGTGGTGGTCAGCAGCCACGCGAAGACCGACGCCGCCGTCACGATGAACAGAACGGATGCCGTGGTTTCGATGGTGTCGAACGAAGCCTTGGCCAGCGTCTTGAACGTCATGGAGCGATAACGCACCAGCCCCAGGAACAGCGCCCAGATCACCGCTGCCACCGCGGCTTCGGTGGGCGTGAACCAGCCCAGCGTCATGCCGCCGATCAAAATCACGGGCGCCATCAGTGCCATGACCGCCGAGAAGTTGAACTTCCAGTCCAGCAGCAGCAGGGCCGCGAACGAGATGCCGGTCGCGATGTTGGGCGACACGCCGGCCAGCGTCATCAACCAGATCGACAGGGGAAACGCCAGCACGATCAGCACTTCCAGCCCGGCGCCGCCCAGCCGCTTCCAGTTGAAGGCCACGTCGCCGCCCCAGTTGTTGCGACGCGCGTAGTACGCGACGGTCAGCATCATCAGAATCGTCAGCACCAGGCCGGGGATCAGCCCGGCCAGGAATAGCGACCCGATCGACACGTTGGCCATCATGCCGTAGATGACGAAAGGCAGCGACGGCGGAATGATGGGACCAAGCGTGGCCGACGCGGCCGTCACGCCGACGGCGAACTCGGTCTGGTAACCGTGGTCCTTCATGGCCTTGATCTCGATGGTGCCCAGGCCCGCGGCGTCGGCGATCGCGGTGCCGGACATGCCGGCAAACACCACCGACCCGATGATGTTCACCTGTCCCAGCCCGCCGCGCATCCAGCCCACCAGCGCCACCGCGAAGTTGTAGATGCGGCCCGTGATGCCGGCGATGTTCATCAGGTTTCCGGCCAGGATGAAGAACGGCACGGCGAGCAGCGGAAACGACTCCACGCCCGCGATCATGCGTTGGGCAATGACGACGTCCGGCACGCTGCCGGAGATCAGGATGAACAGCAGGGACGCGCCTGCCATGGACACCGCCACCGGCAGCCCCATGATCATCAACAGCAGAAAGCTTCCTATCAGGGTGCCCATGTATCGCTCCTGGCAAGGCACTGCGGATTGGGGGAGGTTCTTTCCAGCGATTCAGTAGCTCAGCGCTTCAATCCAGCGACTCATAGGCCGCCGGATTTTCCAGAATCGAATAGCCCTGCCGCCAGTTCTGCCAAGACACCTGCAGCGACCGCAGGAACATCATGGCGAACCCGGCCAGCGCCACCCAGTACACGTAGGCCTTGTTCCAGAACAGCGTCGTCATGGGTTCGTCGCCCACCAGCACGATGTAGCGATACGTCAGCCACACGGCATAACCGAAGAAGGCGGTGCGCAGGATGTCGATCAACGTGGACAGCACACGGCCCACCGGCTTGGGCAGGTAGCGGTAAAGAAAGTCCACCTGGATATGGCGGCACGCGCGCACGCACATGGCCGATCCCAGGAACACCACGCCGATCAGGCAGTACACCGCCAGCTCTTCGGTCCAGGCGTACGAGTCGTTCAGCACATAGCGCGAAAAGAACTGCAGGAAGACCAGCAGCGCCATCGCCCAGAACATGGCCAGACAGAACCAGTCTTCCGGCTGGTAGCCGGCCAGACTGACTTCGTGGTGATCGGCTTCCTCGAAACTCTGGACGATTTCGTCCACCGAGGAGACGTGATGCGGACCGGACGGCTGTTCCGGCGGATGGCTGACGGCCGCCATCGTCGCGGCCTTCGCGTTGGAGTGCATGGAGTTCCCCTCGTGCGGGATCGGTCAGGCTGTCGGATCAGGCGATTGCCGGAAACGATGCGTTCAGGCGAAGCGTTCAGGTGCGGCGAGCCGCGGCGGCGGCCCGCTGCACCTGCGGTCACTTCACCGCCTGGATCTTTTCCCAGTCCGATTTCTCGTAGCCGTACTGCTTGAACGGCACCTTCTCCAGCACGGTGTTGCGGAAGTCATCGATGTTGACCTCGGCCACCGTCAGGCCGCGCTGCTTGAACACGTCAACCATCTTTTTCTCGGACGCGGCCACCTCGGCCGACGCCTTTTCCGCAGCCTGCTGCGCGACCTCGGCAAAAATCTTCTTGTCCTCGTCCGACAGGCTCTTCCAGAGCTTGCCGGAGATCACGGTGTTCAGGTGATCGACGATGTGGCCCGTGAGGATGATGTTCTTCTGCACCTCGTAGAACTTCTTGGCCTCGATCGTGGTCAGCGGATTCTCCTGGGCCTCGACCGTGCCGTTCTGCAAGGCCAGGTAGACCTCGGCAAACGCGATGGGCGCGGTGTTGGCGCCACAGGCGCGCGGCATCGCCAGGTAAGCGGCCACGTCCGGCACGCGAATCTTCAGGCCCTTCATCTCGCTGCACTTGGTGAACGGCTTGTTGGACGTCGTCTGGCGCGTGCCGTAATACGTGGTCGCGACGATGTGGTTGCCGCTCTTTTCGTCGTAGCCGCGCGTGAGCTCTTTGTAGATGTCGCTCTTGGTGTAGGCGATCAGGTGCTCGGGGCTGCGGAACGTGTAGGGATAGTAGGTGACGCCGATGCGCGGAAAGCTCTTGGCCGCGAAGCTTGACCCGGAAATGATCATGTCCACCGTGCCGAGCGTCAGGCCCTGGTTGATGTCGTTTTCCTTGCCTAGTTGCGAGGCCGGATAGACATCGATGTGATAGCGGCCGTTGGTGCGCTTCTCGATTTCCTGGGCGGCCCACACCGACGAGGTATGGAACGGTTCGGACGTCTCGTACACGTGCGCCCACTTCAGCTTGGTCTGCGCCAGTGCGGAGCCGCTGACGGCAAGCGCGACGGCGGCAAACAGCACTTTGATAGCGTTGCTCGGCTTCATGTTGTCTCCTCTCTTTGAGGTGGCGGGCTCGGCGGCCTCGCGTCATGTTTTACATATGGAGTTCACCTACTGGAGCTGCACCTACGTACTGCGACTGCGATTTGCCGACGGCGCCCGTCACGGGCGCCGGCAGCTATTGCTATTCAGCGCGCAACGCTTCGGCCGCGCCGGGCCAGCTGGCCATCAGGCGGTCGTACGAGCAGGAAAGATGGTCTCGCATGGCGGCCCGCGCGCCCTGTTCGTCACCAGCCGCGATGGCGTCGATGACGCGGCGGTGTTCGGTGATGGCGACGGCCCAGCTGTCGGAATTCTCGAAGTAATCGCCCAGCTTCACGGAGAGCGGGTTGTGGCGTTCGTCGAAGAGTTCACCCACGACGCGCACCAGCACGGCGTTGTTCGCCATTTCTGCCACGCGCAGGTGAAACAGCCGGTCGCCGCGGATGGGCACGCTGCCGGCACGCGCCTCGTCTTCCATCGCGTCGACGGCTTCGCGCAGGCCCTCCACCAACGCGGGCACCGGGTTCAGCGCGGCCTGCGCGGCCAGCTCGCTTTCAATGGTGCGGCGGGCGCGGATGGTTTCGAGGGGGCTTTCGGCGGTCAGGCTGGCACGCGGCGCGCCACCCGGGCTTTGGACGTACACGCCAGAGCCCATGCGCACTTCCACCCAGCCTTCGACCTCCAGCGCAATCAGCGCTTCGCGCACCGACGGCCGCGACACGCCCAGCTTCAGCGCCAGATCGCGCTCGGGCGGCAGGCGCGCACCGGCCGGAAACTCGCCGGCCTCGATCAGCAGGCGAAGCTGATCGGCGATCTGGCGATACAGGCGGCGAGGTTCGATGGTCTGAATCGGCATGAAGAAGACAGCTCGATGACAGGACGAAACGGTAAAGTGGCCTTACCAATTGACCAGAATCCTGCGCCTGCTGCCGTTGGGTCACAATTAGGGTTTGCCCATAGGCGCGCGGCGTTGCCACGCGGGCAACCCTTATCTGTTAAAAAGCCGCCACCACGGCTTTCTTCCGATTCCATGACCCACGATCCGCAACACTCGCCCTTCAAGAGCACCGGTGGCGCGCGCCGCATCCTCAATGCGCTGCGCTATTCCTGGCAGGGCCTGAAGGCGGCCGTCAAATACGAGGCGGCCTTCCGGCAGGAACTGGCCCTGGCCGTGCTGATGATTCCGGCGGCGTTCTTTCTGGGCCGCACCACCGTGGAAGTGTTCTTCCTGGTGGGCGTGGTGGTCATGGTGCTGGCGGCGGAACTGCTCAATTCCGCCATTGAAGCGCTTGCCGATGCGCTGTCCGTCGAACGCCATCCGCTTTTGGGGCGGGCCAAGGACCTGGGCAGCGCGGCGGTGATGCTGCTGCTGATATTCGCGGGAACGGTCTGGGTGGGGGTGGCCATCAGCCGTTTCGTCATGCATTGACACGGGTTCGCACCGCGACGGGGATGCGACTCTATTTATACTGGGAGCCATGATGCTTCAATCGACGTCAGCACCCTCCAAGCGCATCGTCATCGTCGGCGGTGGCGCAGGCGGCCTCGAACTGGCCGCCAAACTGGGCCGTACACACGGCCGCGAACACATCACCCTGGTCGACAGCCGTCCTTTCCATATCTGGAAGCCTTCGCTGCATGAAGCGGCGGCGGGCACGCTGGACATCCACCAGGAAGGTCTTTCCTACCTGATGCTGGCCCACCTGGACGGTTTCTCGTTCGCCCAGGGCCGCCTTGAAAGCGTCGACCGCGAACGCCGGATGATCACGGTGGACGCCGTCAACGACGCCCAGGGTCAAGAAGTCCTGCCGCGCCGCGAACTGGCGTACGACACGCTGGTCCTGGCGCTGGGCAGCACGTCCAACTTCTTCAACACGCCGGGCGCGGCCGAACATGCGGTCACGCTGGACACCACCGAAAACGCCGAGCAGTTCCGCCTGACCATGCTCAAGGCCATGGCGCTGGTGGATCAGGCGAAGGTGCGCAATCCTTCCGCACGATTGGACCTCGTGATCGTCGGCGGCGGCGCCACCGGCGTGGAATTGGCGGTGGAATTGACCGAAGCCAGCCACGTCGTCAGCGCCTATGGCCTGCCGAACTTCCGCGCCGACCGCGATCTGGCGATCACACTGGTGGAAGGCGCGCCGCGCATTTTGTCCGCCCTGCCTGAAAAGATTTCGGTGGCGGCGACCAGGCGCCTGACCGAATTGGGCATACGCGTCGAGACCTCATGCCGCGTATCCGAAGTCACGGACAACACCGTGCGCACGGCCGACGGCCGCGAG
>DMTA01000575.1 GCA_003454835.1 Achromobacter sp.
ATGCGGCTGGGGTGGGGACTGGCCGCGGGGCTGGCCGTCGCGTTGGCGGGCGCGGTCCTGCTGTTTGCCTGCCTGACACGCGCCACCGGTTCGGCGTCCCATGCCGCCGAGGAATTGCTGGCCGGCCGCGCCGACATTCCGTGGCGCGCCATGACGATCACCTTCGGACTGCTGTGCCTGACCGTGGGGGCGCTGGCCGGGCTGTCCAGTGGCTATCACGCGCTGGGCACCGACCGCATCGGCAACGACGTGCTATGGCAGGCGTTGAAAAGTATCCGCACCGCGCTCGTCATCGGCAGCCTCACCACGCTGGCGATGCTGCCGCCGGCCATCATTTTTGGCATCGCGGCCGGGTACTTCAAGGGCAAGGTCGACGACGCCATCCAGTACCTGTACACCACCATCACCTCGATCCCCGGCGTACTACTGGTGGCCGCCTGCGCGCTGATGATGCAGGTGTACATCGACAACCATTCCGACCTCTTCGATACCTCGGCGGCACGCGCCGACCTGCGGCTGTTCCTGTTGTGCATGATCCTGGGCCTGACCGGCTGGGCAGGGCTGTGCCGCCTGCTGCGCGCCGAAACGCTCAAGCTGCGCGAGCTGGAATACGTGCAGGCCGCGCGTGCATTTGGCGTGTCGCACTGGCGCATCATGACGCGCCACCTGCTGCCCAACGTGGCGCACCTGGTGCTGATCACCGTGGTGCTGGAATTCTCGGGCCTGGTGCTTTACGAGGCCGTGCTGTCCTACCTGGGCATCGGCGTGGATCCCAGCATGAATTCCTTCGGCTCGATGATCGACGGCGCGCGGCTCGAAATGTCGCGCGATCCCATGATCTGGTGGAATCTGATGACCGCTTTCCTCTTCATGCTGGCGCTGGTGCTGGCAGCCAACCTGTTCGCGGACGCGGTGCGCGACGCCTTCGACCCGCGCACGCGCCGCTACAAGCCCAGCCGCCTGGCGCGCCTGGGCTTTCTTGGCCGCCGTCCGGAAGCCATGCTGGCGGCCGATGGCCGCGCCTCCAAGACCGGAGAGGCGCCATGAGCTACGACACCCCTTTGCTGACCGTGAACGGCCTGGACGTCGACGTCGCAGGCGAAAGCGGCATGACGCACGCGGTCAAGCGCCTGCAGCTGGCCATCTCCCAGCGCGAGACCTTCGCGCTGGTGGGCGAATCGGGCTGCGGCAAGAGCATGACGGCGCTTGCGCTGCTGCGGTTGCTGCCGGACGCCGGACGCATCGTGGGCGGGCAGATCGACCTGGACGGCGAAGACCTGAACCGCCTGCCGGAAAGCGCCATGCGCGGCGTGCGCGGCGGACACATCGGCATCATCTTCCAGGAACCGTCCACCAGCCTGAATCCGGTCATGCGCGTGGGCGACCAGATCATCGAAACGCTCACCGCGCACACGCCGCTGCGCGGGCCGGCGGCACGCGCGCGGGCGATCGACTGGCTGCGCCGGGTCGGCATTCCCGAGCCCGAGCGACGCATCGACGACTATCCGTTCCAGTTTTCAGGCGGCCAGAAGCAGCGCGTCATGATCGCCATCGCGTTGGCGGCCGAGCCCGTGCTGCTGATCGCCGATGAGCCGACCACCGCGCTGGACGTGACGGTGCAGGCGCAGGTGCTGGACCTTTTGGCCAACATCCAGCAGGAAATGGGCATGGCCATCCTGTTGATCACGCACGATCTGGCCGTGGTCAAGAACGTGGCGCATCACGTCGCCCTGATGCGCAGCGGCGAGATCGTCGAAAGCGCCAGCGCCGAGGAATTTTTCCGCGCGCCGCGCCATCCGTATGCCAGGCAACTCTTCGAAGCCATTCCCACCTTCGACAAGCGCGGCGTGCCGCTGACCGAACAGGGCCGCGCCGTGGCTGCACAGCAGCGCCAGCAAGCCGGGCCGGACCGTACGGCGGGCGTGGTGCTGGATGTGCAGGACCTGAAGGTCCATTACCCCGTGCGCAAGGGGCCGCTGCGCCGCATCGTGTCGTGGGTCAAGGCCGTGGACGGCGTGACGTTCACGCTGCGCGCGGGCGAGACGCTGGCCCTGCTGGGCGAATCCGGCTGCGGCAAGACCACCACAGGCAAGGCGTTGCTGCGGCTGATCGACGGCGCGCGCATTTCGGGCCGGGCCATGCTGCAGGGCCAGGACCTGCTGACCGCCGACCGCCGGCACCTGCAGCGCCTGCGGCAAGACATCCAGATCGTGTTCCAGGATCCTTACGCTTCGCTGGATCCGCGCATGCGTATTGGCGAGATCCTGGACGAGGGACTGGCGTCGCTCAAGCGCGGCATGAGCCGTCAGGACCGGGAGAAGCACGCCGCGCAGCTCATCGAGCGGGTCGGATTGCCCGCCAACACGCTGACGCGCTATCCGCATGAATTCTCGGGCGGGCAGCGCCAGCGCATCGCCATTGCGCGCGCGCTGGCGGTCGAACCCAAGGTGCTGATCTGCGACGAACCCACGTCGGCCCTGGATGTGTCGGTGCAGGCGCAGATCCTGGNNGCTGCTGGCCGCGGTGCCGCGTCTGCACTTCGGGCCGCCTGAAGCGGATTGATCCCTTCGGTGCGGCGTGAATGTGACGCAGCCTGAATCGGATACCGCCGGATCCGGCCGATGTGGCCGGATCCGGTGGTAGGGACAATGAGGCGATAACCGCCGCCTCCTATTCGGGCTGATGCGCGCTGCCGGTCTCCAGCCAGTCCAGCGTGTCGCGCTTCAGGCCGCGGCCGCAACGCGTCAGAAACCCGTGCAGGGCCTCCAGCTCCGCGGTGTCATAGTTGCAGGACGTCATCGCGATAGTCTCGGCGATCCACCGCCGCTCCTGCGCAAGCACCCGGCACTGCGCCTCGACCGGCCGGATCACGATGATCCGGCGGTCAAGCGGGTGGCGGCCGCGTTCCACGTAGCCCGCCGCTTCCAGCCGGTTGATGAGCGCGGTCGCGCCACCCGAACTGATGCCCATCAACCGCGCCAGGTGCCCCGTCGGCAAGGCATCGAACGCCATGACCAGCTCCAGCGCCTTCAGGTCCGCCACCGTCGTGCCCAGCTTCTCGGCCAAGGCCGATTGGCAGGCGGTGTTGTAGGCTGCGAACTGCCGGCCGAGCAGTTCGCCGATTTCGTCCAGCATCCCGGACCGCCGGCTGCTCTTTGATGACTCGACCATGCCGGTCATAGGCTCGTGGTGATGGTAGGTCTGTTGTTGCAGCATGATGTGGTTTCCTGGCGATTAGGGGGGAGTTACTTCTTGCCGGCCAGGCCGCCGAGCAACCCGCCCAACAAGCCGCCGTTGGGCGCGCC
>DMTA01000424.1 GCA_003454835.1 Achromobacter sp.
CACGACCCAGCAGCGTGACGCGGGCGCCGCGCTGCAAAAGCGACCGGGCGCTGGCCAGGCCGATGCCGCGCGCGCCCCCCGTCACCAGGGCGTGACGCCCGGCGAGCGGTAGCGGTTGTGCGTTCATTTGATATCCAGTTGCGCCATCGCGGCGGCGCGTTCGAAGTTGGTTTCCAGCTGGCGCTTGCCAGCGAAATACTGGCTCGGCCACGACACATCAACATAGCCCACACGCGCCGCTTCGCGCAGCGTCCAGGAGGCGTCAGCCAAATGGGGACGTGCCAGCGCGCAGAGGTCCGCACGGCCCGACGCGATGATGCCGTTGGCGTGATCGGCCTCGAAGATGGCGCCCACCGCAATCGTCGGGATGCCGGCTTCGTTGCGCACGCGGTCGGCAAACGGCGTCTGGAACATGCGGCCGTACACCGGCTTTTCTTCCTTGCTGACCTGGCCGGACGAGCAGTCGATCATGTCGGCGCCCGCCGCCTTGAAGTGACGTGCGATCTCGACCGCATCGTCTGCGGTGATGCCGCCTTCCACCCAATCGCTGGCCGAGATCCGCACCGACATCGGCTTATCCTCGGGCCACACGGCGCGCACCGCATGAAACACTTCCAGCGGGAAGCGCAGACGGTTCTCCAGGCTGCCGCCGTACTCGTCGTCGCGCTGGTTGGTCAGCGGCGAAATGAAGCTGGACAACAGATATCCGTGCGCGCAGTGCAGTTCCAGCCAGTCAAAGCCGGCAGCCGCGGCGCGGCGCGCGGCCGCCACGAAGTTGTCGCGCACCTGATCCATGTCGGCGCGCGTCATGGCGCGCGGCGTCTGCGACACGCCCTCGATGTACGGCAGCGCCGACGCCGACACCAGCGGCCAGTTGCCCTCCGCCAGCGGATGATCGATCTTCTGCCATCCAAGCTGCGTCGACCCCTTGCGGCCGGCATGGCCAAGCTGCATGCCGATGCGCGCATCGCTGTTGCCGTGCACAAAGCTCACGATGCGGGCAAACGCCTGCTCTTGCTCGTCGTTCCACAGACCCGGGCACCCCGGCGTGATGCGGCCGTCCGGCGACACACAAGTCATTTCCACCATCACCAAGCCGGCGCCCCCCATGGCACGCGCGCCCAGGTGAACCAGATGGAAATCCCCCGGCACGCCGTCCGTGCACGAATACATGGCCATCGGCGACACGAGGATGCGATTCTTCAGCCGCACGCCGCGCACCTGATAAGGCGTCAGCATCGGAATCGCCGGACGGCGGCCCTCGGGCGTGGCCGCGCCGGCGCGTTCCGCGATCCAGCGCTCAAAGCCTTCCAGCCAGGCCGGATCGCGCAGGCGCAGGTTCTCGTGCGAGATGCGCTGCGAACGGGTCAGCAGCGAATAGGCGAACTGCTCGGGTTCCAGGTCGGCGTAACGCTCGACGTTCTCGAACCACTCAGTGGAGTTGCGGGCGGCGTTCTGGATCTTCAGCACCTCGACGCTGCGCACTTCCTCGTAATGATGCAGACCAGCCTCGACGCTGCCCTCCGCGCCACTCAGGCAACGCGCCAGCTCGATCGCGTCTTCCAGCGCCAGCTTGGTGCCCGAACCGATAGAGAAGTGCGCGGTATGCGCGGCATCGCCCATCAACACGACCGGCACGCGGCGCTCGCCGCGCGCGGTGTCCAGATTGTTCCAGTGAACCCACGTATTGCAGATGACGCGCGGGAAACGGATCCAGATGGCCGAGCCACGCAGGTGCGACGCATTGCTGATCAGCGGATTGCCGTCCAGCCAGGGCGCGAACAACTTCTCGCAATAGGCGATGCCCTCTTCCTGGCTCATCTGCTCGATGCCGGCAGCCTGCCAGGTTTCCTCGGGCGTCTCGACGATGAACGTAGACATGCCGTCCTCGTACCGGTAGGCATGCGCCTGGAACCAGCCGTGCTCGGTCTGCACGAAGGCAAACGTGAACGCATCGAACACCTTCTTCGTGCCCAGCCACACGAAACGGCAGCGGCGCTGGTCGATGTCGGGATGGAACGTATCGGCGTACCGGGTACGGATCTGACTGTTGATGCCGTCCGAGGCAATGACGAGGTCGGCGTCGTACTCACGGGCGATGGCCTGGTCGTCCTGGACGAAGTTCTCGAAGACGAGCTTCACGCCCACGTCTTCGCAACGCGCCTGCAGGATGTTCAGAAGCTTCTTGCGCCCAATGCCGATAAAGCCGTGGCCGCTGCTGCGGATGCTGCGTCCCTTGAAATGGATGTCGATGTCATCCCAATGGTTGAACGCATCGCCAATGGTCTGGGCGGAGACGGGGTCGGCCTCACGCAAGTTCTGCATGGTGGCATCGGAGAAGACCACACCCCAGCCAAAAGTGTCATACGGACGGTTGCGTTCGATGACGGTGACTTCGTTGGCGGGGTTCTGCAGTTTCATCAGCAGACCGAAATACAGGCCGGCGGGACCGCCGCCGATGCAGACTATCTTCATTGCCGTATACGCTCCAAGTACGCGACAGTCGCTCTGTGGTGCTGGAGCGGAAGCCGCAGATATTTAGGTCTGGATAGTTTAGGCTTGAAATATATATCGGAAGTGGTGGGTGTGCAAATGAGGGAAAGTATTTAGTGATGCTGGAGGGGGATGGAGAAATGGGGACGATTGGAGGGTGAATGTCGGGGCGGGGATTGGGTGTGAGTGGTTGCGTACGACCAGGGGTGGGGCGCGTGGCGCTGAGGCGGCTTTGACTTTGGCTTTGGCTGGATGTGGCTTTGGATTGACGGTTGCTGCGATCTTCTCCCGCCCCTCGGCACGGGCAACAGGGGGCCGAGCGCCCACGATTGCGGTCCGGA
>DMTA01000512.1 GCA_003454835.1 Achromobacter sp.
TGGCTTGCAGGACGCCTGCCGGCAGGGACGCGACCAAGGCTTTGATGGCAAGACACTGATCCATCCGCGGCAGATCGGCGCTGCGAATTTGGCATTCGCGCCGACCCCTGATGAACTCGACACGGCGCGCAAACGGCTGGACGCGTGGAAAGCCGCGCAGGCAGAAGGCAAAGGCGTGGCGGTGGTTGACGGGGCCTTGGTGGAAAACCTGCACGCCAGCGAAGCCGAGCGCGTGCTGGCGTTGGCCGCGGCGATTCAGGCCCCGTAGCACGGACGGGGCGGGAGCGTTCGCCCGAACCTGCCAGGCAGGAGGTTCCCCCGGCCGGACCTGCCCGGCCGGGCCTGCCCGGCCGGGTACAATCCCCCCCTTCGTTCGGATCTGGTCCGCTTTCATCCGATCATCCATCGCGCCGGCGCGCATGTTGCGCGTGCCATCCCGCCCCGGTTCCTGCTTTCCTGCATATCGCCCCCAGAGGGCGCATTGCCGCGCGCGCACCGCGCCATCCAGCCCAATATTCATGATCCGCTTCCAACAAGTTTCACTCATGCGCGGCGTCAAGCCGTTGCTCGACAAGGTCGACCTGCTTCTGAACCCCGGCGACAAGATCGGCCTCATCGGCGCCAATGGCGCGGGCAAGTCGAGTCTGTTCGGCCTCTTGCGCGGCACGCTGCACGCCGACCAGGGCGACCTCGACTACCCCGCGGCCTGGCGCGTGGCCCACGTCGCGCAGGAAACGCCCGCGCTCGACCGCCCCGCCATCGAGTACGCCATCGACGGCGACACCACGCTGCGCAAGCTGGAAGCGGAACTGGCCGCGCTGGAAGCCGAGCCGGAAAGCGCCGAGAACGGTCTGCGCATGGGCGACATCTATGCCGCGCTGGCCGACGCCGACGCCTACACGGTCCACTCGCGCGCCGAGCAGCTCTTGACCGGCCTGGGCTTCACACAGGCGCAGATGCATCTGCCGCTCACCAGCTTTTCCGGCGGTTGGCGCATGCGCCTGAACCTGGCTCAGGCGCTCATGTGCCCGTCCGACCTGCTGCTGCTCGACGAACCCACCAACCACTTGGACCTGGACGCGATCATCTGGCTGGAAGACTGGCTCAAGCGCTATCCGGGCACGCTCATCGTCATCTCGCATGACCGCGATTTCCTGGACGGCGTGGTCAACGTGATCGTCCACATCGACGAGCGCAAGCTCAAGCGTTACTCGGGCCACTATTCGTCCTTCGAGCGCCAGCGCGCCGCGCAGCTGGAACTGGCGCAGGGCATGATCGAAAAGCAGATGCGCCAGCGCTCGCACCTGCAATCGTTCATCGACCGCTTCAAGGCGCAGGCCAGCAAGGCGCGCCAGGCGCAAAGCCGCATCAAGGCCCTGGCACGCATGGAGGAAGTGGCGCCCCTGCGCGCCGCCGCCGAGTTCTCGTTCGAATTCCGCGAACCGCTGCGCGCGCCGAATCCGCTGCTCACGATGGACAAGGTCAGCGCGGGCTATCGCATCGAGGACGAGGCCACCGAAGCCGTGTCCGACAAGATCATCGTGTCGGGCATCAACTTCTCGCTGCAGGCGGGCCAGCGCATCGGCCTCCTGGGCATCAACGGCGCGGGCAAGTCCACCTTCATCAAGACCATCGCGGGCGAGATCGAATCGCTGGCCGGCGACACGCAGTTCAACAAGGGACTGTCCATCGGCTACTTCGCCCAGCATCAGGTCGAGATGCTGCGCCACGATGAATCGCCGCTGTGGCACATGACCAAGATTGCGCCGACCGTGCGCGAACAGGAGCTGCGCAACTTCCTGGGCAGCTTCAATTTCAATGGCGCGATGGCCACCAGCTCGATCGCGCCTTTCTCCGGCGGCGAAAAGGCCCGGCTGGCGCTGGCGCTGATCGTGTGGCAACGCCCCAACCTGCTGCTGCTGGACGAACCGACGAACCACCTTGATTTGGAAACGCGCGAGGCGCTGACGGATGCGCTGGCGCAATTCGAAGGCACGCTGGTGCTGGTGTCGCACGATCGCCATCTGCTGCGCGCCACCACCGACCAGTTCATCATCGTTGCCGACGGCAAGGTCAACCCGTTCGACGGCGACCTGGACGACTACAAAGACTGGCTCTACAAGACCAAGCTGGCGGCCAAGGCGGCCTGAGCGCGTTTTTGCGCGCCGCGCGCGCGCAACCGCGTTACAATCGCGCCGAATTGCCGGACTCCAGCTTCAACCTGGCCCACACGGCAACCATCAACCACGTCCCGCTGTATGCGGGACGCGTTTTTTAGCGCCATAGATGCCTATCAAAGACCAACTTTTTCTTGCCAGCCAGTATCTCGCGCCGCACCACCTGGTGTCGCGCTTCTTCGGATACGCATCGGACTGCCGCGAACCCGCGGTGAAGAACTGGATGATCTCGCGTTTCGTCCGCAAGTACGGCGTGAACATGAGCGAGGCGCTGCAAGAAGACCCGTTGGCCTACGACTGCTTCAATGACTTCTTCACGCGCGCGCTGAAAGACGGCGCGCGGCCACTGGACGAAGAACCGGGCTCGGTGGTGTGTCCCGCCGACGGCGCCATCAGCCAGATGGGCGCCATCGAACAAGGTCGCATCTTCCAGGCCAAGGGGCACAGCTATGGACTCGCCGACCTGCTTGGTGGCGACACCGAACGCGCCGCGCCGTTCCAGGGCGGCCAGTTCGCCACCATCTACCTGTCGCCCAAGGACTACCACCGCGTCCACATGCCCGTCGCCGGCACGCTGCGCGAAATGATCCACGTGCCCGGGCGCCTCTTTTCCGTCAACCCGCTTACCGCCCGCAACGTGCCGCGCCTGTTCGCGCGCAACGAGCGCGTCGTCTGTATCTTCGACACCGAACACGGTCCCATGGCCGTCGTGCTGGTGGGCGCCATGATCGTGGCATCCATCGAAACCGTGTGGGCCGGTCTGGTCACGCCGTTCAAGCGCCGGGTCAGGTCCGTGCGCTACGACGCCGCCGCCCGCGCCCCCATCTTTCTTGAAAAGGGCGCCGAGATGGGCCGTTTCAAGCTGGGTTCCACGGCCATCGTCCTGTTCGGGCCGGACAAGATCCGCTGGGCCGACACGCCCTCGGTGACCGGCCCGGTGCGCATGGGCGAGCTGCTGGCGCTGCCCACGCAGGCATAGCGCACACCGCCTGTTCGACAAAAGCGAAAAGGCTGCTTCAGTTTTATTCGCTTTCCGCGTTTAACTGCCGTTGCTAGATTACGGGCTTTTGCCGGCCCGCCATGACTACCAACGCCCTGCCCGCAGCGCCCGCCGCCGCTCCCAACGAAGCCACCCCTGCCGCCGCCGCGCGCCCGCTGCCCCGCGCACTCGGGCAGATGCTGTCCCTGGACGATTTCGAAGCCGCGGCGCGCCGCCGGTTGCCTCGCCCGATCTTCGGCTACATCGCCGGCGCCGCGGAAGACAACCAATCGCTCAAAGGCAACCGCGAAGCCTTCGCGCAGTACGCGTTCACCCCACGCGTGCTGGTGGACGTCTCCCGCCGCACCCAGCAGACCGACCTGTTTGGACGCACCTACGCGTCCCCCTTCGGCATCGCGCCCATGGGCATCAGTGCGCTGTCGGCCTACCGAGGCGATATCGTGCTGGCCCGTGCCGCGCGCGAGCAGAACGTGCCCGCGATACTGAGCGGCACGTCGCTGATTCCGCTTGAAGCCGTCATTGCCGAAGCGCCCGGCACCTGGTTTCAGGCCTATCTGCCCGGCGACCCGGCCAAGATCGATGCGCTGATCGAACGCGCGCGGCGCGCAGGCTTCGAGACCCTGGTGTTGACGGTAGACATCCCCGTGTCCGCCAACCGGGAGAACAACGTGCGCACCGGTTTCTCGACGCCGCTCAAGCCCAGCCTGCGTCTGGCTCTGGACGGCCTGGCACGCCCGCGATGGCTGGCCGGCACGTTCCTGCGCACGCTGCTGGCGCATGGCATGCCGCACTTCGAAAACTCCTTCGCCACGCGGGGCGCGCCGATCGTCTCCGCCTCCGTGCTGCGCGACTTCACGGCGCGCGACCATCTCAGTTGGGAACACGTGGCGCGCATCCGCAGGCAGTGGCCGGGCTCGCTCGTCATCAAGGGCATCCTGCACCCGCGCGATGCGGCACTGGCGCGACAGCATGGCGCGGACGGCATCATTGTCTCCAACCACGGCGCGCGCCAGCTCGATGGCGCCATCTCGCCGCTGCGCGCCTTGCCCGGCGTGGTCGCGCAGGCCGGCGCGA
>DMTA01000099.1 GCA_003454835.1 Achromobacter sp.
ACGCGCGCTCGTGGTCAGGATGCGCGGCGCGCCAGGAGGCCCATTCGCGCACCGTTTCCGGCGCGACGGGGTCGTCCTGCAATTGCACCAGCCATTCCAGCGCGCGCTGCGCGACGGCGGGCGGCAGGGAGGCGGCGTCGCGCGTGTTTCCGTACCAGGACGAGGCGGACATGCGCCGGGTCATCCGGAAAAGGAAAGATCGGCAAAGCAGCAGCGTTGCAAGGCCTTGACGAGGTAGCGCTTGACGGTGGGAACCGAGATCCCCAGCGCGTCGGCCACCTGGGCATGGGTGTGCCCTTCCAGTTGGGACAGCAGAAAGGCCTGCCGCACGAGGGCGGGCAGGCCGTCCAGCAGGCGGTCCAGCTCCAGCAAGGTCTCCAGCACGATGGCCCGGTCCTCGGGCGACCAGTGCACCGCTTGCGGCGCCTGGGCCAGCGCTTCAAGATACGCGCGCTCAAGTTTTTCGCGGCGCCAGTGGTTGGACACCAGATGCTGCGCCACGGTGGTGAGAAACGCGCGCGGTTCCGTCAGCGTGGCGGGAACGCGTTCGCTGCTCAGGAGGCGGATGAAGGTGTCCTGCGCCAGGTCTTCGGCCTGATCCGCGTTGCCCAAGCGGCGTCGCAACCAGCCCCTGAGCCAGGAGTGGTGGTCGCTATAGAGCGTTTCGATGGAGGAGGGGAAGGCGCATCCCGGCGTACTCAAGATCCAACCTTTTGGTCAAGCCGCCGGCGCCTCGCAGTGGGAGGCGGGACAACTGCACATGCGAATTTCTGGAAATAGTAATTGTTATTATTACCGATTCCGGGCACGGCTTGTCAAATTGTTGCCGAGTGAGGGCGGACGGGCGTTGCCGATAGGCGTCAGATCTGAGCGGTCGGATAGGTGTTTCAGAAACCGAGTGGCGGCCTCGGTTTCTGAACCGTGGGGCTTTGGGCTATCCCGGCATGGTGCCGGCGCCGAGCGCCGCGCAGTGATCGTAGATGGCGCCCGGCCGGGTGAACCAGATCTTGTCGCGCTCGGGGTGTTCGACGATGTGCTTTAAAGCACGGCGCAAGGCCCGCAGGCGGTAAGGTTGGCCGACGATCATGGTGTGCAGCGCAATGCCGCAGACCAGAGGCTGCTGAGCCGATTGCGCCAGCATTTCGTCGAACTGATCGATGATCATCTGTTCAAAGTCCACGGCGGAATGGCGGCGCACCAGCATCTGCGGCGAGTCATTGATCTCCAGCGGATAGGGCACGGACATCAACCGGCCTTGTTGCGTGCTCATCCACACCGGCTGGTCGTCGGCGGGCCAATCCATGACGAATTTGTAGCCGGTTTCCACCAGCAGTTCCGGTGTCTGGTGGCTTTGCGACATCCATGGCCCCATCCAGCCGCGAACATCCTGGCCGGTGTGCGTCTTGATGGCGTCGCGTACCTCCAGCAGCAGGCGGCGTTCGTCGGCCGGCCAGAGATGCCCTTGGGCTTCGGCATTGGTCCGGCCATGGCCGATGATCTCATCGCCGCGCGCAATCAGGCGTTCGGCGATCTGCGGCGCGTAGTCGAAGAGCACGGTGTTAAGCAAATGGGCGGCAGGAAGGTCAAGCTCATCGAATAGATCCAGCAGACGCCAGACACCGACCCGGTTCCCGTAATCACGCCAGGCGAACCCGCGCACATCGGGCTGCGGGAGCTCGGCGCCAAGATTGTGTCCCCGGCCGGCGCCGAAGGCGAAATGCTCGATGTTCAGGCCCAGGTAAACCGCCAGGCGTTTGCCTTGCGGCCAGTTGTAGTTGCGGCGTTCTGGGATCGCGCTATAGGGATAGCGGTCGTGATACGGAAGAAGCATGATGGTGTCCTATGTTTAAACGCCTAGAAAGGCAGTCTGTACCTTGGGGTCTTCGAGCAGAGCATCGGAAGCGTCGTCATAGACTTTCTCGCCCAATTGCAGAATGGCGGTGCGGCTGGCGACGCGCATCGCCCAGTTGGCGTTCTGTTCCGCCAGCACAAAGCTCAGGCCTTCGCGAGCCTGGATTTCGAGCAGAATGTCGCCGATGCGCTCGACGACGATGGGCGCCAGCCCCAGGGAGGGCTCATCCAGGAGGAACAATCTCGGTCCGCTCATCAACGCACGGCCAATGGCCAGCATTTGCTGTTCACCACCGGACAGGCTACCCGCTGCCTGGCGAGCGCGTTCCTTCAGGCGCGGGAAATAGCCGTAGATCTCGGCCATGCGCTGCGCGGCGCGTTCACGTCCCCGGCCGAACGCGCCCATCTTCAGGTTCTCGGCTACGGTCAGCGATGGGAACACGCGCCGTCCCTCCGGCGAAAACCCAATGCCCAGCTTGACCACTTCCGAGGCCGGCAGTGTCTTGATGCTGCGGCCTTCCCAGAGAATTTCGCCTTGATATTGCCGCGCCAGGCCGGTGATGGCGCGCAAGGTGCTGCTTTTACCGGCGCCGTTGGCGCCGATGAGCGCGACGGTCTCGCCCGCGGAGATGGTCAGCGACAGCCGGCGCGTGCCGACCACCTGGCCATAACGTACTTCCAGATCACGTAATTCCAGCAGTGACATTTCTCGTCCCCAGATAAGCTTCTACAACCCGGCTGTCGCGCAGCACTTCTGCGGGTGTGCCTCGGGTCAATTCCTTGCCGGCGGCGACCACCAGCAGCCGGTCGCACAGGCCGGCGATAAAGCGCATGTTGTGGTCAATCACCATAACGGTGACACCGGATTCGCGCACCTGCTGGATGACCTTGCGAACCTGGTCGGTTTCTTCGGCGCTGAGGCCGGCAACCGGCTCATCCAGCATCAATAGCCGAGGCCGCGCCGCCAGTGCGATGGCAATGCCGAGGATCTTTTGTAAGCCGTAGGGCAGACTGCCAGCGCTGGCATCGGCCACGGCGCGCAGACTCATGCGGTCGAGCAATTGTTCAACCAGCGCGTCGGATTCGGCCCGGCGCTGGTTGCTGCTGCCCATGCCGAACAGCGCTGGCAGCGCGCCGGGATAGCGCAGCAGATAGCTGCCGCGTACCAGGTTTTCGCGCACGCTGGCTGCGCTGTAGACGGCGGTTGATTGAAACGTGCGCACGAGGCCGCGCCCGCTAAGTCTGGAGGGCGCCCAACCGGTCACTTTTTCGCCATCGAAGACGACCGTGCCGCGTGAGGGCATGATGACGCCGCTGATCAGGTTGACCAATGTGGTCTTGCCCGCGCCATTGGGTCCGATGACGCCGAGAATTTCGCCAGCATAGACTTCGAAACTTACGCCATCGACCGCTTTCAGACCGCCGAAGCTGCGACCGATGTCTTGCACCTCAAGCAGGGTTTTCATGCCTGGCCTCCACGGCGGCGCGTGGCCAGCCAGCTGAACAGACCTGCCAAGCCCGACGGGAAGGCGGCCATTACGACGATAAGCGCGATGCCGAACAGAATGCGCTGGACTTCGACATAGCCGCGCAGCAATTCGGGCAGGGCAACCAGAAAGACGGCGCCGATAATGGGGCCGATGGCGTTGTACATGCCGCCCAGCACATTCATCACGACCAGGTTGAGCGAATCGACCATGCCGAACGTGGTCGGGTCGATGTACCGCATGAAGAACGCCAGCAGCCCGCCTTGCAGACCAGCCAGCGCGCAACCCAGCACGAAAATGCCGACCTTGAGCGGCAACACGCGCACCCCCGAGCACTCGGTCAGACGCGGCGCCTCACGTATGGCATCGATGGCGCGGCCGGTTTCCGACATCAGCAACCGCACGCACAGCAGGGTGCATAGCGCTGCCGCGACCAGGGACACGTAGTACTGGGCCAGCGGTGAACTCCAGGCCGGGTTGAGCGGTGGCAGATTGGACAGGCCGTTGGCGCCGCCCGTCAGGCTTTCCCACTCGACCAGCACCAGACGGATGATCTCGCCCAGCAAAAAGGTCACCAGCACAAAATACTTGCCGGTCAGGCGCAGTAGCACCGGGCCGACCAGCAGGGCGAGCAAGCCGGCTGCGGCAGTACCCACGGCCAGGCCCATGGCGGGCGGCAGTTGCAGTTTCGTGACGGCCAGCGCGCAGCCATAGGCGCCGATGCCGATAAAGCCTGCGTGCGATAGCGAAATATGGCCGGTGCGGATGATGAGGTGCAGGCTCAGGGCGCCGATGATGTTGAGCAGAATCAGCGCGCCGATGGCGAGCAGGAAGGCGTTGTCGAACACCTGGGGCGCCAGTGCCAGCAGCGCCAGCACCAGCAGGCCTGCCAGAGTGGCTACTAGGCCGCGCGAGCGGCGGGGCCTTACGGGTCGCGCCAGGGGCATGGATAGTTGGGTCATGAGTGCGCGTCCTTCAGTGTTCGGGTTTGCCCAGCAGGCCCCAGGGGCGTATCACCAGCAGAGCGATGACTACCGCAAAGGAAACAAAGGTCGAGGTGGCCGAGCCGTAAAACGTGGCGAGGAAACTCTCGGCAAAGCCGAAAATCACACCGCCGAGCGCCGCGCCGGGGATGCTGCCCATGCCGCCCAGAATGACCACGATGAAGGCAACCATCAAAGGCCGCTCTCCCATGAAGGGCGAGAGTGCATAGGTCTGGGCGTAGATGGCCCCCGCGATGGCAGTCATGAAGACGGCCAGGAAGAAAGCCAGCTGGTAGATGCGGCGGGTGTTCACTCCCTGCGCTTCGGCGATCTCGATGTCTTCGGCCGAGGCGCGCACCGCCAGGCCGTAGCGGCTGCTGCTCATAAAGGCCCAGAACGCCAGCAGTACGGCGATCGCGATGCCTATCACCATCAGCTTGTCGGCGGGAATCATGACCGGGCCCAGTTGCACCATGGTGTCGAGCGCTGCGGGCACCGAACGCTCATAGACGTCCCACATCAGCACGCTGGTGTAGACAATGGCGATGTCCAATCCCAGCAGGCCAATCATGCTCTGGAACATCTTCTGATAAAAGCGGCGGTACACCAGCCATTCCAGGATCAGGCTTAGCGAGGCGACCGTCAGTGCTGCCAGCACGATGGCCACCACGTATGGCAGCTTCAATTCGCCGAAGTAGTAGAACAGGGCGTAGCCGCCCAGCATGGCGAAACTGCCATGCGCGAAGTTGACGACTTTCATGATGCCGAACAACAGCGTGAAGCCGAGCGCGATCAGCACATAGATCGCGCTCAGGCTCAAGCCATTGATCAGCACCTGCATCAGCACAGGTACGGAGAACATGAGCATTCCTCGAAACGGGACGGGCTTATTCCTTGACCGGAAACAGAGATGTCAGGGCATGCGGCTTGCCGTTCTTGATCTCGGTGATCCAGAACTTGTTCAGTAATTGATGGTTGACGCCATAAGCGCGTTCGCCGCCCCAGACCACCGGGCCGTAAATGCCGGCGTCAAAGCCGCTGATGCTCTCCATCGCCTTGCGCACCTTATCGGTGTCGCTGACCGTTCCCGCTTCTTCGATGGCCTTGAAGAGAATCCGCGCCGAGTTGTACCAACCGGGCGTCTGGGCATTGATGACGCCGCTCCAGCGTTTCTTGTAGTTTTCGACGAACTTCCTGGCAGCGGGTTCGTTGAAGTCGAAGACGTCGTAGGACATGAAGCCCTCGGCCAGGGGGCCGGCGATATCGGCGACCTCGTCGATACCAGGGCCGCCCACCTGCCAGATGATGCCCTTGTAGCCGATCTGGCGAGCCTGTTTGACCAGCAGGCCGGCCTCGCCCGGCGCGTTCAGATTCAGGTCCAGCACATCGGCATCCTGGGCCATCATGCGCATCAAGAGCGGCGTGAATTCTTTGGATCCGCGCTCATAGCCCTCCGACCACACGCTGTAGCCGGCGTCTTTATAGGCCTGACCCAGCGTGGGCATCACGACTTGCCCGGTGGCGTCATTGGGCACGATCAGGGCCACTTTCCTGGCTTCTGGACGGTTCTCCTTCAGCCACTTCACCATGGCCGGACCGAACTCGACATTGCTGTTCATCGTGCGGAAGTTGTAGCCGTCCTTGCCGTTCTGCTTGAGGATGTCCGGCGCGTAGCCATTGGACAGCATGATGACGTGGCCCTGATTGACGATGGGAACTGCCGCCATGACCGAGGGGGTGCCAATGGGTCCGACGATGAATTTGACCTTGTCGTAATTGACCAGCCGTTCGGCGGCCGTGCGCCCGCCAGTGGCGCTGTACTTGTCGTCATACATCAGCAGTTCTGGCTTATAGGTCTTGCCGCCCACCTTGAGGCCGCCCTGCGCGTTGACTTCATCGATCGCCATCTGCACGCCGCGCTGCACCGCCAGGCCCCAGGCGGTGCCTCCACCCGACAGCGGCCCGATACCGCCTATCTTCAGTGTCTCCTGGGCGTTGGCGCCCAGGCTCAATGCACTCAAGGCCAGTGTGGCCAGGATATGTTTTGCTTTCATTGGTATTCCCCTTGTAGTCGTACTGCAGTGGACTGGATTCACGAGGCAGGCGGCGGCTGCAGCGCCTCGGTCGCAAAGCGGGCGGCGGCGAGCAGGCGCGTGTCCTGGCCATAGGGGCCAATGAGCTGCGCGCCCACTGGCAGGCCGCCCGGGCCGATCTCCAGCGGAAAGGAGATGCAGGGCAAATGCAGCAAGGTCCAGATCGCGCCATATCGGGGCGAGCCGGCAGACTGGTGGCCGGCTTCCGCTTCGCCTTCGGCGGCGGGATACAGCAGCACGTCGTAATCGTTGAACAACCGGCGAGCACGGGCGCGCAGCCGCGCGGCCTGTTGCAGCATGAGGGTGTATTCGTCCAGGCCGATTTCATTGTTGAGCCGGGCAACCAGGCGCGGGCTCAGGCGATCCGCGTGTTGCAGGCGTTCCTGCGCCAGGGACAGGCGAGCCTCAAAGGCAAAGATGCGCAACTGAAGCGCTTCCAGCGCTTCGAACTCGTCCGGCAGCCAGAAGCGTTCAACGGTGCAGCCCTTGCCATGCAGTACGGCGGCGGCGCGCTCGATGGCGGCCAGTGTTGCCGCTTGCGCATAGTCCCATTGGCGGGACAGGCATAGCCCCACGCGCGGGCGTGCGCCCGTCGCAGTCATGACGTCGCGCGCCGCATGCAGGCCCAGGGTGAAGAACGCCGCGTCGGCCACATCGCGAACGATCACCCCGACCGTGTCTTGCGAGGGGCTCAAGGCCTTCATGCCGGCTGAGGCGATCAGGCCGAAGCTGGGTTTGAAGCCTACTACGCCGCAGTAGATGGCAGGCCGGACAATGGAGGCAGTGGTCTGAGTGCCGAAGGCAACTGGCACCATGCCATCCGCGACTGCGGCGGCCGAACCGCTGGAGGATCCGCCAGGCGTATGGCTTACGCGCAGCGGATTGACGGCGCGGCTGGGCGTTTGCGTGGCGAATTCGCCTGTGGCGACTTTGCCCAGAAGCATCGCGCCATGATGGCGGGCCATGGCGATGCAGCTGGCATCGGTGGACGGGCGATGGCCTTGATAGATGGGCGAGCCGTACTCGGTTGGATAGTCAGCCGAGTCGAGGATGTCTTTGGCGGCGAACGGCACGCCACGCAACGGCGCGCCGGTCAGAGGCGTGACACGCCGGGCTTCTGCCAGGACGCGCTCGGGGTCATGCGCCACAAAGGCCTGTATTTCGTCGTTGCGCTCGGCGATACGGTCCAGGCAGGCCCGCGCCACCGCTTCAGGGGTGGTATCGCCGCGGGCGATGGCGGCGGCCATTTCGCAGGCCGTCCATTGATTCAAAGGCTTCACAGTGAGATCCGTTGTGGGCTACGTCACTGAGAACTTTATGGTTGGCCGATTGGTATGTCTAATACAATAAAAAACAGCAATTAAGATAAAAACTGACCTAATGTTCGGGGTAAACCATGTCCTTGGTTTCACGCGCGCTGCGTGCGTTTGTAGTGGTGGCCGAAGAGCTGCATTTTGGCCGGGCGGCAGTCAGGCTCAATCTCAGCCAGCCGCCGCTTAGCCAGTTGATACGCCAATTCGAGGCCCAGGTCGGCACTGAGCTGTTCGTGCGGTCCACCCGGTCCGTCAAGTTGACCAAGGCGGGGGAAGTGCTCTTGCTGCGCGCGCGGCGTTTGCTCGACGAAAATGATGCCGCCGTGCATGCGGCGCGGCGTGCCGGCAGCGGTGATGCCGGGCGGCTGGCGGTGGGTTTTGTCAGCACCGCGGCTTATCAGGTCTTGCCGCGTGTGTTGGCGAAGTACCGCGCGGAGTATCCGGACGTTGAATTGGTGCTGGAAAACGCGCTAACTAGCGAGCTGACGGAACAGTTGATGGCCAATACCATCGACCTGGCGATCTTTCGCCGCTTGCCGCGCTCGGTCGAGCCCGATCTCGTGTTTGAGCGGGTGCATCGCGAGAAGATGATCCTGGCCTTGCCGCCGGGACATCCGCTGACACGTTATGAACGCGTGTCGATGGCGCGTCTTGACGGTCAGGATGTGGTGGGGTTTAAACGTGAGGCGTCTTCGTACTTCAATGCCGTGCAGACGCGATTGTTCCGGGATCACAACGTGCGGCCGCATATCGTGTACGAGAGTGTTCTGCCGACCTTGCTGGCGCTGGTGGAAGGCGGAATGGGGGTGGCCCTGGTGCCGGAATCGGCGGCGACGCTGCGTATTGATGGGGTCGAGTACCGGCCGCTGACGGGGCAGCAAAATGCCTTCGATGTGGACCTTTACTGTGCTCGTCGCCCCGACAACGTCAACCCTACGGCAGAGGCCTTCGCCCGCATTTTGCGGGGATCAAAGAACGGCTTGCCCGCCGGTTCTGAGGCTAAAACGAAGTGACCGCGATTGATGGATGCGTTGAGAAGCAAGCCATCACAAGCAAGCAGTCAGATCGCAGCGGAAGGCGTCAGGTAGGCGCCCTGCGTCTGCGCATACGCCTGTTGCGACGCCAGATAGGCATCGCGCGACGGGATCAGGTGATCGCGGCACACCGCCATCAGCGCGTCGCGGTCGCCGTCGCGCAAGGCCTGGATCATCGTCCAGTGTTCCTGGCGCGCACGTTCGCGGTGTCCGGCCGTCACCAGCGAGCCGAAGCGGATCGGGTGGGTGCGGCGCGCGTATTCCTCGATGGCCTGGCCCAGCACCGCGTTGTCCAGCAGGCCCACGAATTCACGATGAAAGCGCTGATTGCTGCGGAACACGCGGCGCGCGTCACCCGCGGCGACGGCGGCATCGTGTTCGCGCTGCACGGCCACCAGC
>DMTA01000230.1 GCA_003454835.1 Achromobacter sp.
ATGGCGAGGGGCGCCGAGGCGCCGCTACGATGGGCAGTTCCGCGTCCAGCGCGCGCGCCAGTCGGGCCGAAAAGGCCGCGCTGGGCGTAAGCGCCAGATCGGAATTGCGTAGGGAATCACCAATCAAATGATAGGTGTCCCAGGTCTGACGTCCCTCTTTGGACAACAGACTGGGAAGAATATCGTCGGAATCCTCTCCGTCCATCCAGGCGGAAACCGATTCCTCCCAGGAGGACTCGGCGATTTCAACGGATTTGGCTGCTGTTTGCATGACTGCCACTCCTTACCAGCGACGCTCGACATCGGTGTCGAGCAATGGACGCAACTTGGTCGCAATGGCTTCACGCGCACGAAAAATGCGGGAGCGCACCGTACCGATCGGGCAATCCATGCTCTGGGCGATGTCTTCGTAACTCATACCTTCGATTTCACGCAGGACAATTGCGGTGCGCAATTCTTCAGGCAATTCCTCAATGGCCGCGTTCACCGTCTCGGCGATCTCGCGACTGGCAACCATGGATTCCGGCGTGCTTATATCCGTTAGGTTGTCGGTTTCGTTAAAAGTTTCACCGTCTTCCGTTTCAATCGCATTGGGCGCGCTGGGGCGCCGCCCCTGAGAGGCAAGCCAGTTGCGCGCGGTATTGATGGCGATACGGTACAGCCACGTGTAGAAGGCGCTTTCGCCGCGGAACTGGGGCAAGGCGCGATAGGCCTTGATGAAGGCCTCCTGCGCTACATCCTCGATTTCGGCGGGATCGCGGATCATCCGGGCCAAGAGACGGAGAATCTTGCGCTGGTACTTGAGCACCAGAAGATCAAATGCCTTCTTGTCGCCCCGCTGCACGCGGGCGACAAGCTCGGCGTCGACTTCGCGCTCGCTCATGAGGCCTCCCGCAAACGTCGCGCCGGGCGTGCCTGCCGCGCCGTGCCCGCGACGAGGCGCAGACGGCGCCAGGATTCGGGTCGCAGCGTGTGCTTCCAGACGGTGAGGGTGATTTTGCTAGTGGTAAAGGCCGTACTCCCGGTGGGCAAGGGCTGCAGGATAAGCGTCAGCCACGCTGGACCCCGTTGCTGATCCAGCAGCAGCGCATCCTGCCAGCCTTGCGGCCGGCGTAGCTGCCAGTGGCCAGCCCCGGTCGCAGTACGTAGCGCCGTTACCGGGGACGGGGTATTCCGAGCCGAGTGTAACAGCCCGGCCAAGAGGAACAGAAGGGAGAGAAGCGCGGCCGCCGTCCAGGCATGACCATGCCAGGCGGCCGCTGCCAGCACACTGGCCGCCGCGGCGACCAGCGCCAGCCCGAAGAGCGCGACGGCGCCCCTGGGCTGCGAGACAGGTACGCGGAACGACCAACGCCCCCCGACCAAGCCGTCCAAATCAGACCCGGCGAACGGCCATCGAGCCGTTGGTGCCGCCGAAGCCGAAGGAATTGGACAGGCCCACGTCGATCTTCATCTGCCGCGCTTCGTTCGCGCAGTAATCCAGATCGCATTCAGGATCTTGATTGAAGATGTTGATCGTCGGAGGCGAGACCTGGTTGTACACGGCCAGGGTCGTGAACACGGCTTCGATGCCGCCGGCCGCGCCCAGCAGGTGACCGGTCATCGACTTGGTCGAATTGACCACCAGCTTCTTGGCATGGTCGCCGAACGCCAGTTTCAGCGCGTCGGTTTCGTTCTTGTCGCCCAGCGGCGTGGACGTGCCATGCGCGTTGACGTACTGGACGTCTTCGGCATTCAGGCCGCCGTTGCGCAGCGCGTTGATCACGCCGCGGCGCGGGCCGTCCTTGTCCGGCGCAGTGATGTGGTGGGCGTCGGAGCTCATGCCGTAGCCAGCCAGTTCACCGTAGATACGCGCGCCGCGCTTCTTGGCGTGCTCGTATTCTTCCAGCACCAGGACGCCGGCGCCCTCGCCCAGCACAAAGCCGTCGCGGTCGCGGTCCCAGGGACGCGATGCGGTCTGAGGATCATCGTTACGGGTCGACAGCGCGCGCATGGCGGCAAAGCCGCCAATGCCCAGCGGCGACACCGTGGATTCGGCGCCGCCGGCCACCATGACGTCGGCATCGCCGTATTCGATCAGGCGTGCGGCATCGCCAATGCAATGCAGACCGGTCGTGCAGGCCGACACCACGGCGTAGCTGGGTCCCTTCATGCCGTAGGCGATCGACAGATGCCCGGAAATCAGGTTGATCAGCGAACCCGGCACGAAGAACGGCGAAATGCGCCGAGGTCC
This sequence comes from Achromobacter sp., assembly GCA_003454835.1. Classification (GTDB taxonomy): domain Bacteria; phylum Pseudomonadota; class Gammaproteobacteria; order Burkholderiales; family Burkholderiaceae_B; genus Achromobacter. The sequence continues at coordinate 2,234 of DMTA01000230.1, forward strand.
CTTGGCAAGGTATTCAACCTGGGTTTCTTCGATGCGCGGCAGACCGCCGATGCCGGAGCCCACGATCACGCCGATACGCTCGGCGTTTTCTTCGGTGACTTCCAGGCCGCAATCGCGCCAGGCCTGCATTCCGGCAGCCAGGCCGTAATGGATGAACGTATCCATCTGGCGGGCTTCCTTGGCCGAAATATAGGTACTGATGTCGAAGTCTTTGACTTCGCCAGCAATGTGGGTGGTGATGGCCGAGGGATCGAAACGGGTGATGCGGCTGATGCCAGAACGTCCGTTGACGATATTGTCCCAAGCGGTGGTCAGATCATTTCCTACGGGGGAAACGATACCAAGGCCGGTGATGACGACACGTCGCTTCACGGATGACTCCTCAAACAGACAAAAGAAAGGCGGTTTTCGGGATGCGCTGCGCGTGTGGACCACATGAAGGCAGGTGAGGCATTACAACGCCCGACCTGCCGGTGGACCACACGGCACTCCTGAAACCGCCCTGATTCCAGGTTGGCCGACGAAATCGGGCAACCAGGACGATATAGGCTGAGCTTACTGCTTACCGTGCGAATTGATGTAGTCAATCGCTTGTTGCACGGTCGTGATCTTTTCGGCCTCTTCGTCGGGGATCTCGGTCTCGAATTCGTCTTCGAGGGCCATGACCAGTTCGACCATGTCGAGCGAATCGGCACCGAGGTCGTCAAGGAAGGAGGACTCGTTCTTGATCTCGGCTTCGTTGACGCCAAGTTGTTCAGCGACGATCTTCTTGACGCGCTGTTCGATGCTTTCCATGCAGATCTCCAATTGGGAAAAATCCCGCGAATTATAGCCAAGCGCGGAGTGATGCAACGCCTGACCGTGACAAAAATAACACCGCGCATTTGTTCTGTCGCCGAGAGCGGCGCAGGATGACCATGTGCGGCGTTTCCGGAGAATCGCGCGCCGCGTTGCCGGTGACCCGGCGGCGGCGCGTGATTCGTGATTTATTGCATGTACATCCCGCCGTTGACGTGCAGGGTGGTGCCGGTAATGTAACCCGCCTGAGGCCCGGACAAAAAGGCCACGGCATGCGCAATGTCAGACGGCGAGCCCAGACGGCCCAGCGGAATCTGTTGCAGCAGCGCCGCGGTCTGGTTTTCGCCCAGCGCACGCGTCATATCAGTGTCGATGAAGCCAGGCGCCACGCAGTTCACGGTGATGTTGCGGCTGCCCAGCTCACGTGCCAGCGCACGCGCCATGCCTGCCACGCCGGCCTTCGCGGCAGCGTAATTGGCTTGACCCGCGTTGCCGCTGGAACCCACCACGGAAGTCACGTTGATGATGCGTCCCCAACGAGCCTTCATCATGCTGCGCAATACGGCACGCGACAGGCGGAAGACCGAGGCCAGGTTGGTGTCGATGACGGCCGACCAGTCGTCGTCCTTCATGCGCATCGCCAGCGTATCACGGGTGATGCCGGCATTATTGACGAGGATGTGCGGACCGCCGCCTTCCTTGCCCAGCGCGTCGATCAGCGCATCGCATGCGGCGGCGTCGGTCACGTCCAGCACCACACCGCGGCCGCCGAACGGCGCCAGCGCTTCAGTGATGCCGGCCGCGCGCGATTCGGACGTGGCGGTGCCGACGA
>DMTA01000491.1 GCA_003454835.1 Achromobacter sp.
CGAGGCGGCCGGAGTAGCGCTGCCAGTCGACGATCGCCTTGTTGACGACTTCCGCAACCTCGACGGGCGGCGCGGCGGGGGCGCCCTGCGCCATCGCGACATTGCCGCCCGCGGGGCCGCGGGTGAGGGCGTAGCCGCCGCCCGCCGCCAGCACGGCTGCAAATACGACGAGCACAGCAATACGTTTACGCGAAACCATGATGTTTCCTTGAGTGGTTTTTTAGAGGCGAAAGCGCGCTTGCCCGGGATGAGGAGACGAGGCGACGGCGGGGAGGGGATGCCAGTCCTAAGAATCCGGGGCTATATGGATATGCTGCGGCGCAACATGGGCCGGGGTCGCTTATCCAGAGGCGGCGGGCGCCTGATCAGGGCGGGTCGCTGCGGGGGCGGAATCTGAGGATTGACATGCCCTTTTCTTGCGCCGGGCGGCAAGGGCACTTCAAGATGGTTTGCATTCTGAGTGTTTTGTCCGGGCGGATAAACCTGTCTATCCCGGCAACACTGTTCGTGGAGAATGACTAATCGGCGGCGAAATCGGGTTATGCTCCGTCCACCCCGACTTATTTGCCTAAGGACACCCTTGCCATGGACCGCTTTCAGGCTATGCAGGTGTTTGTGCGCGTCGTGGACGCCAATAGCTTCACCCGGGCGGCCGACAGCCTATCGCTTCCGCGCACCACCGTCACCACCATCATTCAGAATCTGGAACGCCTCCTGGGCGTTCGCCTGTTGAATCGCACCACGCGCCGCATCGGCTTGACGCCCGACGGCGCGGGCTATTACCAGCACTGCGTGCGCATCCTGGCAGACGTGGAAGAGACCGAGGCCTGCTTCCAGGAAGCGGCCCTGCGGCTCAAGGGCCGCCTGCGCATCGACGTGCCGACCTGCATCGGCCGGCTGATCCTGATTCCCTCATTGTGTGATTTCCACGACAAATACCCCGACGTCGAGCTGGTGCTGGGCCTGGGCGACCGTCCGGTCGACATGGTCCAGGAAGCCGTGGACTGCGTGATCCGCGCCGGCGACCTCGAAGATTCCAGCCTGGTCGCCCGCCGCATCGGCACGCTGCAGACCGTCACCTGCGCGTCCCCCACCTATGTGGCGCGTCACGGCATGCCGCAGACGATCGACTCGCTGCGCGACCACCACGCGGTGCATTATTTCTCCAGCCGCACCGGCCGCAACTGTGCCTGGGACTTCAAGGTGGACGGCAAGCACCAGGAAGTGGACATGAAGGGCACGGTGGCCGTGAACGAAGCGGGCGCCTATCTGGATTGCGGGCTGAAGGGCTTTGGGCTGATCCAGACCGCACGCTACATGGCGCTGCCGTATCTGCAATCGGGCGAGCTGATCGAGATCCTGCCGCAGTGGAAGCCCAGCTCCACGGCAATTTCGGTGCTGTATCCGCAGAGCCGGCAGTTGTCGCCCAAGGTGCGGGCCTTTACCGACTGGGTGGCTGAACTGTTCGCCGGGTGCCCGCTGCTCAGCGGCCGCGACGAGACCGATCCGGCCGCCGCGTCCTGCTCGGTGTATCAGCGCAACCAGGGACAGGCCGTCCCGGCGCAGCCGCCCGTGCCGGCGATCCCCGCGCTGGCCGACATGGCGCCCCGCCGCCGCACCGCGCGCGAAGAAGCCGCCGAGTACGTGCTGTAACTACGCGCAGGCTGCACCACCGCATGGCGGACCCTCGGGTCCGCCATCTGCGTTAAGCACGGGAAACCCCGTAGTAAATACAGCCCTTACGTCCCTCGTATTGCATGAAACGTCTGTATAGTCCGACAGTCAAAGCCTACAACGCCCTTACAGTCGATCCGCTATGCAGCCCGTTCTACCCGCTTACCTGATCGCCCGATGGCTGTTGCTGCTTGTGCTGTTGGCGGGGGTTTACTTTCTTAGCGGATTCCTGGTTCCGGCCCTGGCGGCGCTGATCATCGGCCTGGCCAGCTGGCCCTTGTACCAACGCCTCGTCGTCCGTTGCGGTGGCCGCACGGCGGTTGCCGCGTCGCTGGCGCTGCTGGTCGTCATCGTGGTGCTGATTGTCCCGTTGTCGCTGGCCCTGTCCTACGCCATCAAGGAAGCCAGCGCTTTTGTCGCCTGGGCCATCGCGGCCAATCGCCACGGCGTGGACGTGCCTGCGTGGATTTCGTCCCTGCCGGTGGTGGGCGATCGCCTGGGGCAGTACTGGCAATCCTATATCGGCCAGCCCCACGCGCTGGGCGCACTGGTCGAAGCCGTCAGCGGCGAACACCTGGGCAACATCTACCGCATGGCGCTGGCCGCCACGGGCAACGTGTTCCAGTTGCTGCTGACCGTTCTCTTCATGCTGATCACGCTGTTCTTCGTCTACAAGGACGGCATCCGCATGGTTGCGCAGCTGGACGTGCTGGGCGAGCGCATCCTGCCCGCGCGCTGGCAGCGCTTTTCGCGCGTGGTCCCGGCCACCATCAATTCCACCGTCACCGGCATGGGCCTGATCGCGTTGGGCGAAGGCGTGGTGCTGGGTATCGCCTACTGGGTCGCGGGTGTGCCGTCGCCCGTGCTGTTGGGCGTGGTCACCGGCTTCATGGCGCTGATTCCCGGTGGCGCGCCGTTGTCGTTCACGCTGGTGTCGCTGTATCTGGTGGGCTCGGGCCATGTGGTCGCGGGCATCGCGCTGATGGTCTGGGGCAGCGTCGAACTCTTCATCGTCGACAAGACCCTGCGCCCGCGTTTGGTGGGTGGCCCGGTCAAACTGCCGTTCCTGCCGACCTTCTTCGGTCTGGTGGGCGGCGTAAAGACCATGGGCATCGTGGGATTGTTCGTGGGGCCCGTGCTGATGGCGCTGCTGGTGGCCGTCTGGCGCGAATGGGTCCACCACGAGGTCCAGGAGCGCGACGCCGCCCGGCTGACGCCGCCGCCCGTCCGCCCCGAGAAGACGCCCGCGGGCTGAGAACGCCGGCACGGGCCGGCGGCTTTGCCATTTGGTAATCTAGCCATCCCGCGTGACCGGCGCTTTGTCCGGTGCGCGCCTGCCCGCCCGCAGACGCGCCGCCTACGCCGCGGGCTGTGAGGATCGAGATGTCCGGGTTGTTGCCTGATGATCAGATAGCCGTCCTGCGCGAGCAGGGCTTCGTGGTGGCGCGCCAGTTCGCCAGCCCGGAACAGGTTGCCGCGCTGCGCGCGCTGGCCGAACGCCATTTGCGCGATCATGTCGCGCCCATCGAATACGAAGCCGACCTGCGCTATCCCGGCGCGCCGCAATCGCGCGCGGCAGAAGGCGGCCTGACCGTGCGCCGCCTGCTCAATGCTTACGCGCGCGACCCCCTGTTTGCCCAATGGGCCACCGATCCGCGCATCGGGCAGTGGCTCAATCGCTATTTCAACGAGACGCCCGTGCTGTCCACGGTGCACCACAATTGCGTGATGACCAAGCATCCGGCGTACGGCAGCCTGACGGGCTGGCATCAGGACATCCGGTACTGGTCGTTCTCGGACACGGATCTGGTGTCCTGTTGGCTGGCCCTGGGGCCGGAAACGCGTGCCAATGGCGGGCTGTCGTTCATTCCGGGCTCGCACGCCGCGGCGTTTACGCCGGACCAGTTCGACGAAAAGAAATTCTTCCGCGAAGACGTGCCGCAGAACGCCGACTGGATCGCGCGCGCGGTGTGTCCTGAACTGCAGGCGGGCGACGTAGTGTTTTTTCACTGCCGCACGTTGCATGCCGCGCAGGGCAACAGCAGCGACCGCGTGAAGCTGTCGGTGGTTCATACCTATCACCCCGAGTCCTGCCATCCCCTGCCTGGCACGCGGTCGTCGTCGCAGGCAGGCGTGCCGTTGACGGGGGCGTGACGCCCCGGAATGCCCGTAGACTGTGCCTCATTATTCCGCGCGCCGGCGATGCACCCATGCCGGTCCGGTCCGCAATCCCTACTTCGGAACTGAAGCAACATGCGTGAAAAAATCGTCTTCATCGGCGGCGGCAATATGGCCTCCGCCATCATCGACGGACTGATCGGCCAGGGCCGGGCGCTGACCGATTTTCTGGTGATCGAACCCTACGCGCCGACGCGCGAGGCGCTGGTCGCCCGCGGTCTGCCGTGCCAGGAAAGCGTCAGCGCCGACATCGGCGACGCCGCCTTGTGCGTGCTGGCCACCAAGCCGCAAGTGCTTCGCGAGGCCTGCG
>DMTA01000145.1 GCA_003454835.1 Achromobacter sp.
TGCCCGGTCCCCAGACGGTAGCGTCCGCCTCGATAGCGCCAGCCGATGCGGCATGCGCGGCAGCCGCCGACGAAACGCCGCTCGTGAACAACACCAGCTCGGGTTGCGCGTGCTGGCGGATGTTGTCGATCTCGCGGCCCGACAGGCGCGCATTCACGCCCACGGGCCAGGCGCCCGCGACCCCGCAGCCGAACAGCGCGGCCAGCATCGCCGTGCAGTTCTCGCCCACCATCATCACGCGATGACCCGGCTTCACCCCTTGGCCGCGCAGCCAATCCGCCGTCTCCTGCACCCGCTGCCACAACTGGCCGTAGGTCACCGTGCCGCCGCCTTCCTCGTACAGGCAGATGGCGTCGGGCTGCCGGCGCGCCTGCAGCGCCAGGATGTCGTGGATGCGGGTGATGGATTCTGCGTGAGACATGGGTTGATGCGTCGGGATCAAAGAGTTGCCTGGGTGCCCAGGATGGCGGTCGATTGGCTGGACAGGGTACCGCCATTGCCATGCACCAGCGCAAGCTGTGCGTCCGAAACCTGCCGTTCGCCGCATTCGCCGCGAAGCTGTCGCACGGCCTCGATCATGATGAAGACGCCATACATGCCGGGATGCACGCAGNNTCCAGGAACAGCAGCGTGTTGATGGTGAACGCGTCGTAGAGCTCGACGACGTCAATGTCCTTGGGGGCGAGGCCCGCCATCGCGAAGGCGCGGCGGCCAGACTCGGATGCGGCGGTGACCGTCAGGTCTTCCATCGAAGAGATCTGCCGGTTCCACACCGCCGTCGCGTTGCCCAGCACATAGACGGGCGGACGCGGCAGATCGCGCGCGCGGTCGGCGCGCACCAGCACATAGGCGCCCGCGCCATCGGTGACCAGGCAGCAGTCGCGCACGCTCAAGGGGTCGGACACCATGCGCGCGGACAGAATCTGATCCAGCGTGGCGGGTTCGCGCAATTGCGCTTCCGGGTTGAGCTGCGCCCATTGGTTGGCCGCCAGCGCCACCCGCGCCAGATCTTCGCGGCGGGTGCCGTACTGATGCATGTGCCGGGCGGCGGCCAGCGCATACGAGGACAGCGGGTTGAGCGGGTCGTAGGGCGCTTCGTAGGGCTGCGGATCGAACTGCTTGCGTACGCGCCCGACCTCGGCGCGGCTGAGCGTGGATGTGCGCTGCGTGCTGCCGTAGCAGACCAGCACGGCGTTGCACTGGCCGGATGCCAGCGCGTGCAGCGCCGGCATCAGATGCGCCACGAAGCTTGAGCCGCCCAGCATGGTGCTGTCGATGAACGTCGGGCGGATGCCCAGGTGTTCGATCACCGGCATGGCCCACATCGGCGCGGCCACGCTGGCGGTGCAGATGCCGTCGATGTCGCGCATCGTCAGGCCCGCGTCCGCCACGGCGCGCTGCGCCGCCTGCACCAGGATTTCCATTTCGGTAAAGCCCGTGGCCTGTCCGAGGCCCGCGTGGCCCACGCCGGCCACTGCCACGGCGCCGCGCAAATCATTCAGCGTCATGCCGCCTCCTTGTTGGGAACGAAGACGACCAGCCCGCGGCCATCCTGCTGGATCACCTGCGCGCGCACCCCCATGCCGATGCGCACGGCGTCCGGCGCCACGCCGTCGACGCGGCTCATCAGTCGCACGCCTTCCTGCAGGTCGATCAGCGCCACGTTGTAGTCGCCGCCTGCATCGGGCTTGCGCCGCACGACGGTGGTGGAATACACGGTGCCGCGGCCGTCGGGCGCCGCGAAAGCAAGTTTGTCCGCGCCGCAGTGCGGGCAGATCATGCGGGGGTAGAACACGGCGCGGTCGCAACCGCCGCAGCGCTGGATGAGGAAGCGGCCTTCGTCGAGCGCCTGGCGGTATTGCGCCTCGACGCCTTGCGAAACGCCATCCGTCTGATCGGGAGCAGTCATGGTGCGGTGGGATTCCAGTGATTGAAGCGTGAATCTGAAGCGTGAATCTGAAGCGTGAATCTGAACAGCGCCTAGTTTCGGCACTGCCAACGGCTTCGGCCATTCTTCATTGCTGAAGCAGGACTTTTGCCAATCCGTAGTGGAGCGCGCGCCCTACACGCAACGCGAAGCCCGTCTTCGGAAGAGGCAGATTGTCCGGCCGTGCGAGCCGTGGCTAGATACCAGGCAAAGGAGGTGGACCATGAACCTGACCTGGACGCCAGAAGAGCGCCAATTCCGCGAGGCCGTGCGCGCCTTCGCCGCCGAGAAGCTGCCGCAGGACATTCGCGACAAGGTGCTGCGGCACCAGCGGCTGGAACGCGACGACTACGTGCGATGGCACAACATCCTGGCCGACCAGGGTTGGGGCGCGCCCAACTGGCCGGTCGAGCACGGGGGCACGGGGTGGAACGCCTTGCAGCGCCTGATCTTCGAAGTGGAATGCTTTAAGGCGGGCGCGCCACGGCTGCTGCCGTTCGGGCTGTCGATGATCGGGCCCGTGCTGATGAAGTACGGCAGCGCCGAGCAGAAGGCCCGCCTGCTGCCGCGCATGATCCGCGTGGAGGACTGGTGGTGCCAGGGCTATTCCGAGCCGGGATCCGGTTCCGACCTGGCGTCGCTGAAGACCCGCGCCGTGCGCGACGGCGACGACTATGTGGTCAATGGCCAGAAGACCTGGACCACGCTCGCCCAGTATGCGGACTGGATGTTCTGCCTGGTGCGCACCGATCCCGACGCCCGTGCGCAGCGCGGCATCTCGATGCTGCTGCTGGACATGCGTTCGTCGGGCGTCACGGTGCGGCCCATCCGAACGCTGGACGGCGGTCATGACGTCAACGAGGTCTGGCTGGAAGACGTGCGCGTGCCGGCCGCCAACCTGGTCGGCGAGGAAAACCAGGGCTGGACCTACGCCAAATACCTGCTCGGCCACGAACGCACCGGCATTGCGGGCCTGGGCCATTGCCACCGCGAGCTGGGCATCCTGAAGGACATGGCGGCGCGCGCGCAGTCGCGCGGCAGGCCGCTGCTGCAGGACAGCCGGATGCGCGACCGAATCTCGCGGATCGAGGTCGACATCATGGCGCTGGAGATGCTGTTGCTGCGTGTGGCCGCCAGCAACGACGGTACGCCCGGGCCGGAGGCTTCGGTGCTGAAGATCCGCGGGTCTGAAATCCAGCAGGATCTGGCCATGCTGCAGATGGAAGTGGCGGGGCCGGACGCCTGGCCCTATGACCCCGACTGGCTGGTCGCGGACAACGATTTCCACGGCCCCGGTCCCGAGATGGCCGCCGCCGCGGGCGCCGGCTATGCCGATATGCGCAAGACCTCGATCTATGGCGGCACGACCGAAGTGCAGAAGGGCATCATCGCCCGCCTCGTGCTGGGCGTGTAGGCCCGCCGCGCAACCCCGACAGGAACACGACGCATGGATTTCATCTACACGGAAGAACAGCGCATGCTGGCCGACAGCCTGCGCCGCCTGGTGGACCAGGCATGGAGCTTTCCCCAACGGCGGGCCCGGCAGGTCGCGGGGACGCTGGACCGGCAGGCCTGGAACGCGTTGGCCGAACTGGGTGTGCTGGGCTTGACCATTTCGCAGGACCATGGCGGCTTCGGCGAAGTGCCCGCCAGCCTGCTGCCGGTGCATGTCGAGCTGGGGCGCGGGCTGGTGTCCGAGCCGGTCATCCCGAGCGCGGTGATGGGTGCGGCGCTGGTGGACGCCTGCGG
>DMTA01000260.1:0-187 GCA_003454835.1 Achromobacter sp.
CCTGCAGGACCGCGTCAGCGTCGTGCTGCGCGACTATCGCGACCTGCAGGGCCAGTACGACAAGGTGGTGTCGGTCGAAATGATCGAAGCCGTCGGCGCGAATTTCCTGGATGTCTATTTCGCCAAGGTCGCCAGCCTGCTGAGTCCGGATGGCCGTGCGCTGATCCAGGCGATCACCATCGAAGAC
>DMTA01000260.1:259-9815 GCA_003454835.1 Achromobacter sp.
ACCATCGAAGACCACCGCTACACGCAGGCATTGGCGTCGGTGGATTTCATCAAACGCCACATCTTTCCGGGCAGCTTCATTCCGTCCATCGAGGCCATGCTGCGCGCCAAGACGCGCGCCTGCGATCTGGCGCTGGTGCACCTGGAGGATTTCGGCCTGTCGTACGCGCGCACGCTGCAAGTCTGGCGTGAGCGCTTTTTGACGCGGCAACCCGAGGTGCGGGCGCAAGGATTCGATGCGCGCTTCTGCCGCTTGTGGGAGTTCTACCTGGCGTACTGCGAAGGCGGTTTTCGCGAGCGTTCCATCGGTGTCGCGCACCTGCTGCTGACGCATCCGCAGGCGCGCGCCGAGGGCGCCCGCTGGGTGCGGGAGGCATCATGACGATCTGGCAGCAATGGGTCTGCATCGCGATCCTCATGATCGCCGCCATGGCGCTGGCGTGGGGCTGGCAGCGGCGCCGCGCCAACGCGGGCATCGTCGACGTGGTGTGGGCGCTGGGCATGGGAGCTGCCGCCTGGCTGATCGCCGCCACCGGCGCGGGCAGCGTGGACGCCAGGCTCGCCCTTGCAGTGATGGCAGGCGTCTGGTCGCTGCGGCTTGCGTGGCATTTGTGGCGCCGCGTGCGCGCGGGCGAAGACGGCCGCTATCGCACCCTGCGTGAACACTGGCAGGGCCACCAGGGCAAATTCTTCGGCCTGTTCATGTTCCAGGCCGGGCTGGTGATGCTGTTCTGCGTGCCTTTCCTGGCGGCGGGCGTCAGCCCGGCGCAAGGCTGGCCCGTGGCGCTGGGCCTGCTGATCTGGGTGGCCGCCCTGTCGGGCGAGGTGATTGCCGACCGCCAGCTCGACCGCTTCCGCGACAACCCCAATCACCGTGGCCTGACCTGCCGGCACGGCGTGTGGCGCTATTCGCGGCATCCGAACTATTTCTTCGAGTGGTGCCATTGGTTTGCCTACGTCGCCCTCGCGTGGGGCTCGCCGCTGGCGTGGATGTCATGGCTGGGGCCAGTGCTGATGTATGTATTCCTGCGCTGGATCAGCGGCATTCCGTTTACCGAGCAACAGGCGCTGCGCACGCGCGGCGACGACTACCGCGACTACCAACGCCGCACCCCGGCCTTCTTTCCCTGGTTCCCGAAATCCTGACGAGGCACGCCATGACAACCGCCACGCTGCACGACACTCCGTTGCCCGCCGACCGCCCGGCGCCCGGCCTGCTCGGCCTGGCCGAGCGACCCCTGCTGCCCGATGCGTTGTTGCGCCTGGGCATGCGGCGCCTCTGCGCCGAGCGTCTGGCCCAGGAATACGCCGGCGGCATCGAGGCCTGGACCGACCGCGACCGCCAGCTCATTGCCGGCCTGCGCACCAGCGCCGTCGCCATCCATACCGACGCCGCGAACGCCCAGCACTACGAGCTGCCGACCGCGTTCTTCCAGCTTTGCCTGGGCGCGCGGATGAAGTATTCAAGCTGCTATTACCCGATGGGCGATGAAACCCTGGACCAGGCCGAAACCGCCATGCTGCGCCTGTATGGCGAGCGCGCCGAGCTGGCCGACGGCCAGGACATCCTGGAGCTGGGGTGCGGCTGGGGCTCGCTGACGCTGTGGATGGCCGAACGCTATCCGAACGCGCGCATCACCGCGGTGTCGAACTCGGCCACCCAGCGCCAGCACATCGAGGCGCGCTGCCGCGAGCGCGGCTGGTCGCACGTGCGCGTCGTTACCTGCGACGTCAACGTCCTGGCCTTGCCCGGCGCCGCCTTCGACCGCTGCGTCTCGGTGGAAATGTTCGAGCACATGCGCAACTACCAGGACCTGATGGGGCGCATCGCGCATTGGCTGCGGCCCGGCGGAAAGCTGTTCGTGCACATCTTTGCGCACCGCGAACGCGCCTATCCGTTCGAGACGGACGGCGCCGGCAACTGGATGGGACGGCACTTCTTCACCGGCGGCATCATGCCGTCGGCCCAGACGTTGCTGCACTTCCAGCAAGACCTCGCGCTCGAGGAGCGTTGGTTTCTCGACGGCACGCATTACGCCCGCACCGCCAATCACTGGCTCGCCAACCAGGACGCCCGCCGCGAGCCGGCGCGGGTGGCGTTGGCTGAGGCCTACGGCGCGCCGTTGTCCGGGTTGTGGCATCAGCGCTGGCGCATGTTCTGGATGGCATGCGCCGAACTCTTCGGCTATGACGATGGCCAGCAATGGGGCGTGGCGCACTATCGCTACACGCGGCCTTAAGGAGAACCATCATGTTGCGAACCCTGTGCATCGGCGTGACGGCCCTCTTGGCCGGCTGCGCGTCGCCGCCGCCCATGCCGCCGGTGGCAAACGTGGACCTGAACCGTTTCATGGGCGACTGGTATGTGATCGCGCACATTCCCAGTTGGCCCGAGCGCAACGCCTACGACGCGGTGGAAGGTTACCGGCTGTTGCCGGACGGCCGTGTGCAGACGGATTTCCGCTATCGCGATGGCAGTTTCGATGCGCCCATCGACACCATGCACCCGGTTGCGACGGTGCGGCCCGGCACTGGCAATGCGGTGTGGGGCATGCAGTTCTTCTGGCCCATCAAGGCCGAGTACGTGATCGCCTATCTGGACGAGTCGTACCAGACCACCATCATTGGCCGTTCCAAGCGCGACCACGTCTGGATCATGGCCCGGGTGCCGTGCCTGGACGATGCGGTGTATGCCGACCTGCTGCGCAGGGTGACGGCACTGGGCTATACGGAAGCGCCGCGCAAGGTGCCGCAGCGGTGCGGCCAGTGAGGGCGGTTGCGTCGGCATTGTGCGCGCGTTGACATAGAATGGCCGGTCAAAACCGGCCGTTTTCATGCCGGTTGGCAGACCGGTTAATACCTCTATGGCAACGACATTCCAGCTGGACACGCTCAAGATTCGGATGAACGACGCGGCGCTCCAGCGATTGGACCTGCATCACCGCATCCAACGGGCGCTGCGCGCGCTGATCATGGACGGCGTCTTGGGGCCGCGGGTCAAGCTGCCCGCGACGCGCGGCCTGGCCAAGTCGCTGGGCGTGTCGCGCGACACCGTCGAAAACGCCTATGTGCAACTGCATCGGGACGGCTACATCGTGCGCCGCGAGGGCTCGGGCAGCTATGTGTCCGAGACGGTGGGAATCGAGCTGCGGGGCGCGACGCGCAAGCGTGCAAAGCTGGAGCCCAAGCCGGGCGCGGCGCAGCCGGGGACTGGCCTGAGCCGGCGCGGCCGGGCGATTCTGGATAGCGGCGGCGTTTCCGATCAGCAGGTCATCAAGGCGTTCGCCACGGGGCTGCCCGAGACGCGCACGTTTCCCACCGGCGTTTGGGAGCGTCTGCAGCGCCAGGTCATGAAGGACAGCCGCGACCACGTGCTGCTGCATGGCGACCCGCAGGGCGCCGAACCGCTGCGCCGCGCGATCGCCGCCCACCTGAACCTGGAGCGTGGCGCCAAGGTCGTGCCCGAGCAGGTGCTGGTGCTCAGCAGCACCCGGCAAGCGCTCTATCTGTGCGCGCAACTGCTGGCGGACGCAGACAAGCCCATCCTGATGGAGAATCCCGGCTACTTCGGCGCCCGCAAGGCGTTCGAAGCCGCCGAGACGCGGATCGTGCCGATCGACGTCGATGCGCAGGGCATACGCACGGATCTCTTGCACGCGGACCGCAGCGGCGCCAGTTGCGTCTACGTTACGCCGTCGCACCAGTATCCGACTGGCGTGACATTGTCGCTGGAACGCAGGCTGGCGCTGATCGCTTGGGCCGCGCGCCATGGCAAGTGGATCATCGAGGACGACTACGACAGCGAATTCCATTACGACGGTTCGCCGACCGCTTGCGTGCAGGGCCTGGACCGGCATCAACGCACCTTGTACCTGGGCACGTTCAGCAAGACGCTGTATCCCGGCCTGCGGATGGGGTATATGGCGCTGCCGCTGGAACTGGTCGACGCGTTTTCACGGGCGCGCAGCATCATGGACGGACACACGCCGCAGATACTGCAACTGACGCTGGCCCGCTTCATGGAAGACGGTCATTACCATTCGCATGTGCGGGCGATGCGCAAGCTGTACGCGGGACGGCGCGAGGTGCTGCTGGCGTCGCTGGTAAAGCGGCTGGACGGCGTCGTGCAGGCCGTGCGTCCTCCGGGCGGCTTGCAGATTCCATGCCTGCTCCCCCAGCCAGGCTGGACCGAGGAAAAGACCGTGCGCCTGGCAGAGCGAGCCGGTCTGCGCCTGCCCGGGCTGAGCCGCCTGTATGCCGGCGAGTTCAGGCAGCTGGGCTGGTTGTTGGGCTATGCGTCGCTGACGGCCTACGAGATCGAGGATGCGGTGCTGCGGCTGTCCAATGCGTTGTCAAGCGCCTGATTGGCCTTCACGGGGCAAAACGAAGGCCCGGCCGCCATGCATCAGCAGGTGCGCGGTCAGGCCGGCCACCAGGCCCCAGAATGCGCCGCCCACGCCCAGCAAGGTGACATTCGCGGCGGTAGCCAGGAAGGTAATGAGCGCAGTCTCCCGGGTTCGCGCGTCGGCCATGGCATTGGCCAGACTGCCTCCGATTGCGCCAAGCAAGGCAAGCCCGGCCAGCGTGGTGATGAAGGCCTTGGGCAGCACCATGAACAGCGTCGCCAAGGTGACGCCGAACGTGCCCACCAGGATGTAGAACGCGCCGCAGGCAAGTCCCGCGATGTATCGCTTGGCCGGATCTTCATGGGCATCCTTGCCGGTGCAGATGGCGGCGGTAATGGCCGCTACGTTGAACGCGTGCGCGCCAAAGGGCGCCATGACGAGCGACCCCAGCCCCGTCACGGTCAGGATCGGATTCGCGCTGGTCCGGTAGCCGTCGTTGCTCAGCACCAGCATGCCGGGCATGTACTGGCCGGTGAGTGTGATGAGGAAAAGGGGCAGGGCCACGCCCAACAGCGCCTGCAACGAGAAGCTGGGCATTTCGAACACGGGCGCCGCCAGGCGCAGATGGACGGCCGAGAAGTCGATGCGGCCTTGCGCGATCAGCAGTCCGAGACCGATGGCCAGGATGCCGACCACGGCAAAGCGTGAGGTAAAGCGCTTGAGCAGCGCGTAGGAGATCACCAGCACGATCACCAGCAGGGGGTCGGCGCTGGCGCCGCCGAAGGCATTGACGCCGAACTGCAGCAGGATGCCCGCCAGCAGGCCGGCGGCAATGCCGCCCGGGATCCTGCGCACGAGCTTTTCAAAAGCGCCCGACAGCCCCAGCGCGATGAAGCCCAGCGCCGAAAGCATGTACGCGCCGATGACTTCGCCGTAAGGCGTGAAAGGCATGACGGTCGCCAGGAACGCGACGCCAGGCGTGGACCACGCCGTGATGATCGGCGCCTTGTACCGCCAGCTCAGCAGCGCGCCGGTCACGCCCACCCCGACGGATACCGCCCATACCCAGGAGGTGGTTTGCGCCGGCGACAACCGGGCCAGCTCGGCCGCCTGGAACACCATGACGAAGGTGCCGCCGTAGTTCACCAGGACCGAAATCAGGGCCGCGACGGTGGGGGATAGGAAGTCGGCGGGTCTGAGACCCGCCCGAGGTGCTGTCATGAGTGGCTCCGCATTCAAGAGGCGCCCGGCCGCAGGCCGGACTTGAACGGGGAGTCTATGAGGAACGCGGTATGTTGATACCTGCCACATGCGGTATGACGGGCAGACCGCTTTGGGCCGTTCGGTGGCAACTACGCTATTCTTCGCTCAGATTCGGGAACCAGGTTCAAAGAGGAACGTTGAACAATGAAGCGCGTGGCACTGATCTTCATGCTGTTTTCCTGCGTGGCCGTCCAGGCGCAGGATGTCCGTACCTGGCATTTTTCCGGCGCCGATCTGATCGCCGCCCTGGAAGGCAAAATGCCCTCGGAGATACGCGATGCCTCGCTGGCACGCCAGTTTTCTTCGGCCTATGCGCAGGGCTATGTGAGCGGGATTGCCGATCAGACGCAAGGCGCGATCTGGTGCACCCGAACCGGCGTCCTGCCGCATGAATTGAAAGACCGGGTGCACAGCTATCTGACTGCGCTGCCCGATAGCCGGGTGAACGGGAACGCCGGGCCGCTGGTGGGCGAGGCGCTGGCGCGGTCGTTCCCTTGCCGGTAGGGGCGTCGCTTCAGTAGCGCAAGGCCAGGCTGACCAACGTGGTGCGTCCATCCCCCAGCGCGACGGCGTTGCGCACGCCGCCCGCGTAATACTGTTTGTCGAACAGGTTGTTCATGGTCAGGGCTGCCCGCCAACGCCCCGCGTCATACGCCACACCCGCATCCGCCACCAGATATCCGGGAATGTCGTAGCCGTAGGTATAGCGGCTTCCTTCTGCGCGAAGGCCGCCCGTCAGCTCCCAGCCGGCCAGGCTGCCCTGCATCCGATAGCGCGCCGTCACGTTGAAGCTGTGCCGTGGCACGCTGTTGAGCCGGGTGTTGTTGGTGGAGGGCACTTGGCCGCCATCGTCCACGACCACGGCCGATAGATAGGCGTAGCCGCCCATGAGACTCAAACCATTGCCCAGGTCCGACGCCCATCCCAGTTCCGCGCCGCGTGTGCGCTGTTTGCCGACCGCGATGCTGTAGCCGTCATTCACCGGGTCCGCCTGCAGGACGTTGCGCCGCTCCAGGTCGAACGCGGCCACCGTGATGCTGGTGGCGCCGTCGTCAAAATCGACCTTCACGCCGGCTTCCCATTGCCTGCCGCTTTCGGGCTTGAAGGTGTTGCCGTCAACGTTGGTGCCGCCGTTGGGATAGAAGGACGTGGCGTAGCTGATATACGGGCGCACGCCGGGCAGGATCTCGTACATCAGCGCGCCCGACCCGGTGATGGCGTTATCGCTGCTGTCTTCGCGCGATTGCGTGAGATGGTCGGTCGAATAGGTGCTGGCGGTGTCATGGCGCAGGCCGAAGACCGCGTTCCACCGCTCGCCCAGCGCGATCTGATCACGGGCATACACGCCAATCGCGCGCACGGTGGTGCTGCTGTCGGTGCGCGGATTGGCCGGGCAGTTGATGGGGCTGCCGTAGACCGGTTGGTAGACGTCCAGGTCCCGGACCGAGCAGTTGTACGAAAGGCTGTTTTCGCGCGTGCGCAGGTAATCCACGCCGACCGTGATGTCGTGGGCGCCGAATCCCGTTTCGAATCTGCGCTGCGCGTTGGTGTCCAGCGTGATCGTGTCGCCGTCCCAGTGCTGGTCCGTGGCGGTGCGCCGCAGCGTGCGATTGTCGGCGCGCAGCAAGCCATTGGCGACCAGTTGGCCATTGAGCGTGAACGACTGCCAACGCGCGTTCTGGTTGACCGTCCAGCCATTGTCGAAGCGGTGCGTCAGCGCGTAGCCCACGCGGCTCTGGTAGCCGCGATAGGGGTCCTGGCCGGGCTCGCCGGTGAAGCGGTCACGGGGGATGGCGCCATTGGGGTTGGACTGGACCGTCCCGACGATCGGCAGTCCCTGCTGGCGGATGTAGCGGCGTTCCTGGTAGCTGGTCAGGATGGTGAAATCCGTGCGCGGACCCAGGTCCAGCGACAGCGAAGGGGCGATGAACCGATTCTTGAACCACACGTGGTCGGTTTCGTCATTCGAATTCATGACCAGGGCATTGACGCGAAACGCCGCCTTGCCGTTGTCCGACAGCGGGGTGCCCATGTCCAGCGTGGCCTGCCGGAATTCGTGGCTGCCCAGCGTGGTGGCCGCTTCGGCGAAGGTTTCGGCGCGAGGGCGCTTGCTGACCATGTTGACCAGGCCCCCGGGAAGGACTTGACCGTAAAGCAGCGAGGCCGGCCCCTTCAGCACTTCCACTTGTTCCACACCGAACAGCTGCTCGGCGACACGGTTGCTTGCCGCCGTCCGCAGCCCGTCCAGGAACAGGGAATCCGAGGCGACCTGCCCGCGGATGATGAGATCGTCCCAGCCGCGGCGGCCAAACTGATTGGCGACCACACCGGGCACGTTATGCAGCGCGTCGGCCAGGGTCTGCGCCTGCTGCGCGTCGAGAACCGCTCGCGGCACCACGGTGATCGACTGCGGCGTCTTGGACAGGGGAACGGACGACTTGTTGACGGCGGGCGGTGCGACCGGGTTGAAGAGTCCGTCCTGAGCGGCGTCATCGTCGCCGGTGACGCGCACGGCGGGCAGTTGCACGGGGGAGTCGGCACTCTGAGCGACAGCGGCAAAGGGGGCGGCCAGCACTAAGGCGGCGGCCAGTGCCGAATAGGAATTCAAGGTCATGGAAGGACGGCAGGCGGTGCAGAAGCGGCGGGTATGCATGCGCGGCGGCACGCGTGATCGATGATCGACGTTTTTGCGAATGAGAATAACAACTATTAATTATAAGCACTACAATGCGCGGTGGGCGTGGCAATGCGCCCGAAAATTTCGTCGTTGCGCCGCTTTACATCACGTTCATGTCTCATGCCGTCTTCGCTTGAATCTTCCGCTGCCACGCTTGCCGCAGCCAAGACGCGATCGTCCGCCCGCCGCCTTTGGTTCGATCTGCATAGCTGGATTGGCATGAAGCTGTGCCTTCTGCTCTGTTTCATTTTCTGTACGGGGACGCTGGCGGTGGTTGCGACCGAGATCGATTGGCTGATCGAACCCGCCATGCGCGTGACCCCCCAGGAGCGCCAGGCCAGTTGGGGAGAAATGCTGGCGGCTGCGGAACGGGCGCACCCCGGTTTGCGCCTGCGCAGCCTGGCCGCGCCGCACGGCGAACGCTTTGCCGCCGAAGCGTTGATGCGTCAGGACAATGGTGAATTGCTGCGGGTGTGGGTGAATCCGCATACCGCGCAAGTGACGGGGCAATCGTCGTGGTGGAGCGCGCAGCGATGGCTGCGGGACACGCATCGCAACCTCATGCTGCCCCCGAAATATGGCGTGCCATTGGTCGCCCTCCTGTCGATCCCGCTCCTGTTGATGCTGGTCAGCAGCCTCTACATCTACAAACGTTGGTGGCGCGGATTTCTGGCCTGGCCACGCAAGGGCAAACCGCGACTGACGTGGGGCGATGTGCATCGCCTGGCGGGCGTCTGGAGCCTCGGGTTCATGCTGCTCATCGGCGTGACCGCGTTTTGGTATCTGGCCGAGTCACTGGGGGCGAAGGCGCCGCTTCCGCCAACGATCGTGCAGCTAAGGGGCGCGGCTACGCGCGCGCCGCTCGCCGCCCAGGACGTGGACCGGGCAGTCGCCGCAGCGCAGGCGGCGTGGCCCGATCTGAAGATCTCCAGCGTGCGGCCGAGTCCCAATGGAAAGGCGCTGCTGTTGGAAGGGCAGGCAAACGGATGGCTGTTGCGCGAGCGCGCCAACGTCATCGGCGTGGAGATCGCCTCGGGCGTCATCCTGGGACGCAACGACGGGCAGGACATGAGTGTTCACCAGCGCATCGGCGAGGCGGCCGACCCCATCCATTTCGGCACGTTCGGCGGCTGGCCGGTGCGGGCGTTGTGGTGCTTTTTCGGAATTTTGTTGACCACGTTATCCCTGACCGGCGCGTATCTCTACGGCATCCGCATCGCCGAGTCGGCGCGTACCGCGCTCAAGCGGCGCGGTGCGCCGGCCGGCGCACC
>DMTA01000071.1 GCA_003454835.1 Achromobacter sp.
CGTGGGCGTCCAGCAGGTCGAGCACGGGACCGGGGAAGCGGATGTCGAAGAGTTCGCCTTCGCGGCCCAGCACCGTGGCCTCGAAGGCGTCGGCCAGGCGCAGCACCATGCCCGCGCCGGGCGACTTGCTGGCGCGCACGTGCGCCAGGACGCGGTCGGGTTCGGTGATGCGTTCGACCAGCACCTCGATCTTGCCGCCGGTGATCTTGTGACCTGGCAGGCGCGCCTTGATGACGCGCGTGTCGTTGAACACCAGCAGGTCGTTCGGCCGCAAGAGGGAGGTCAGGTCGGCGAACTGGCGGTCATGCAGCTGGCTGGCGGCGTCCAGGTGCAGCAGGCGGCTGCCCGTGCGCTCGGCGGCCGGCGTCTGCGCGATGAGCTCGGGCGGCAGTTCGTAATCGAAGTCGGAAACGGTGAAGGACTGGGTCACGCGGATATCTGAAGCAATGGGATCGGCCCTGGAAAGGACGAGCCATGCCGGTTGGGCGGGCTCGGGGCAACCGCATATTGTAAAGGGGACGGTTAATAGGGGCGGATCGGCGCCTGGCGCAAATAAATACGCAGCCAAAGGCGCCCGGGACCGTCGCGCGCCGCCCGTAACCGTTCCAGGTTTTGTATGCTCTCGGTTTTGCAGGACGAGCAACCAGGTGGGCGAGGCATGACGGGACAAGTGATCAGGCGGGTGGGCGGACTGAAGCAATGGCTGACCGGCGGTGTGCTGGTCCTGGCCGCCGGCGCCGCCTTTGCGCAGGTTCCCGGCTTGCCGCCCGACGTGGTGAAGGCCTGGAAAGCCAGCAAGCTGCCCGACAGCTCGCTGTCGCTGGTGGTGCAGGAGGTCGGCGGCCCGCGGCTGGTGGCGCTGAACGCCAAAGAGGGCCGCAATCCCGCGTCCGTGATGAAACTGGTCACGACCTGGGCCGCGCTGTCCGAGCTGGGCCCCAATTACGTCTGGCGCACCGAATTCATGACGGCGCCCGGCTCGCGCCCCGACGCCAAGGGCGTGCTGACCGGTCCGCTGTACCTGCGGGCCGGGGGCGACCCGCAATTTCTGATGCAGGATCTGTGGACACTGCTGCGCGAGCTGCGGCTGCGCGGGGTCAAGCAGATCAATGACCTGGTGATCGACCGCAGCATCTTCGGCCAGGTGTCGATCGACCCCGGCGCGTTCGATGGCGCGCCCGACCGGGCCTACAACGCCAGTCCGGACGCGCTGATGGTGGGCTTTGGCGCGCTGCGGCTGCTGTTTACGCCGGACCCCGTCGCCAATAAATGGGTGCCGCTGATCGATCCGCCGTTGCCCGGCCTGAAGATCGAAGGCCAGGTGGAGTGGAGCGACATCCGCTGCCCGGGGCCGCCGGTGGTCACGACCGATCCGGTCATCACCCAGCAGGGCGTCACGATCCGCGTCAACGGCAAGGTGGCGGGCTCCTGCGGGGAGTTCAGCCTGTATCGCCTGGCGCTGTCCCAGCCCGAGTACGCCACCGAGGTCTTCCGCATGCTCTGGAAGGAGCTGGGCGGCACGTTCAAGGGACAGGTCCGTTCCGGCATGGTGCCGGCGGACGCGGTGGTGCTGGCCTCGCATGATTCGCCGACGCTGGCCGAGGCGATCCGCCAGATCAACAAGCGCAGCAACAACGTCATGGCGCGCACCCTGCTGCTGACGCTGGGCGCCGAGCGCGGCCGCCGCCCCGCCACCGTGGGCAGCAGCGAAGAGGTCGCCAAGCAACTCCTGGCCAAGCAGGGGCTGAACATGCCCGAACTGGTCATCGACAACGGCGCCGGCCTGTCGCGCGAGGCCCGGGTGTCCGCAGACAGCCTGGCGTCGATGCTGACCGTGGCCTGGAATTCGCCGGTGATGCCGGAATACATTTCGTCCTTCGCCATCGCCGGCGTGGACGGGACGGTGCGCCGCCGCCTGAAGGGCAATGGCACGCTCGGCATGGCGCACCTGAAGACGGGCTCGCTGCGCGACGTGCGCTCGATCGCCGGCTACGTGCTGGGGGCGAGCGGCAAGCGGTATGTGGTTGTGAGCATCGTCAATCACGAACAGGCGGGCGCGGTCCGAGCTTTCGACGACGCCTTGATCTCCTGGCTCGCCGAACAATGAATGTAGGCCCCCACGCCGCGCGCACGCTGTGCGCTAGCTGCCCCCCAAGGGGGCTGCCCCGCCTTGGGGCGGCCCGGCGGCGGGGCGGGCTTAAAACGTTTACGATCTTCCCGTATGGCCGCGACCGTGAAAGGCAAGCGCGCCGCGCCTTGCCCGCGGCCGCCTGAGGCCAAAAGAATTCTGACCAACAAATACTCTGGAGAGTTACGCACATGCCCGTGCATGAAATCCGCCATCCGCTGATCCGCCACAAGCTCGGGATCATGCGGCGCGCCGACCTCAGTACCAAGAGCTTCCGTGAACTGTCGCAGGAAGTGGGCGCGCTGCTGACGTATGAAGCGTCCAAGGACCTGCCGCTGGCGCCTGCCACCGTGGAAGGCTGGTGTGGCCAGGTCGAGGTCGAGAAGATCGCTGGCAAGAAAGTCACCGTGGTGCCCATCCTGCGCGCCGGCATCGGCATGCTGGACGGCGTGCTGAGTCTGATTCCGGGCGCCAAGGTCAGCGTCGTGGGCGTGGCGCGCAATGAAGAGACGCTGGAAGCCCACACGTATCTGGAACGCCTGGTCGGCGAACTGGACCAGCGCCTGGCGCTGATCGTTGACCCCATGCTGGCCACGGGCGGCTCGATGGTCGCCGCCATCGACCTGCTCAAGCGCGCCGGCTGCAAGGAAATCCGCGCGCTGGTGCTGGTGGCCGCGCCGGTGGGCATCGACGCGGTGCTGGCCAAGCACCCCGACGTGCACATCTACACCGCGTCGATCGACGACGGCCTGAACGAGCACGGCTACATCATGCCGGGTCTGGGCGACGCCGGCGACCGCATCTTCGGCACGCAGCAAAAAGGCTGAAAGCAAAAGGGCTGAAGACGCGTTCCGGCTGGCTCCCTTCCCGGGATCGGCCGGAATTCGACCGCACCGCGCGTCAGCACCGCGCGTGGTCAGCGCGTCAGGTTTTCACACCGTAACCGCCGGCTGTCCCAAGTGCTGGCCGAACCAATGCAACGTCGGCGCCAGGCCGGCGACCTCGCCCACGATCAGCAGGGCGGGGGACCGGACGGCATGTTCCCGCGCCAGTTCCGGCAGTTGCGCCAGCGGACCCGTCACCACACGCTGTTCGGGCCGGCTGCCGTTTTCGATGAGCGCAAACGGCGTCTCCGGCGAACGGCCATGTCGCAGCAGGCGCTGGGTCAGCAATTCAAGCTGGCCCACGCCCATATAGAACGCCAACGTCTGCTTTTCGCGCGCCAGCGCGGGCCAATCCAGGTTGTCTTCGTCTTCGCGGCAATGCGCGGTGATGAGGCGCACGGATTGGGCATGCTCGCGGTGCGTCAGCGGAATGCCGGCATAGGCCGCACAGGCCAGCGCCGCCGTGATGCCCGGCACCACTTCGTAGCGCACGCCGTGCGCGCGCAGAAATTCCAGTTCCTCGCCGCCGCGGCCAAAAATGAACGCGTCGCCACCCTTGAGCCGCACCACGCGGCGGCCGGCGTGCGCGTATTCGACCAGCAGCGCATGGATGCGCGCCTGCGTCGCGTGATGGTTTTCGCCGGGCAGCTTGCCCACCGAGACGCGTTCGGCGTCGCGCCGGGCAAGCGACATGACCTCGTCGCTGACCAGGCGGTCGTAGAGGATGACGTCGGCCTCGTTCAGGGCGCGCAGGGCCTTGAGCGTCAGAAGACCGGGGTCGCCAGAGCCTGCGCCCACCAGCACCACACTGCCCTCGGCGGGCGCGATGGGCGAGGCCAGGGCATCGGCGAGCGCGGCCTCGGCCTGC
>DMTA01000158.1 GCA_003454835.1 Achromobacter sp.
CCGAGCCGCAACTGGTGCGCGGCCACCGCGTCGACATCCTGAGGCGCGCCATCGCGCCCCTGGCCGCTGACCTGACGCCCGCGCAGCAGGACCGCGTCGCGCAGGCGCTGTCGCTGGTGTATGGCACCGAGGTGTTCCTGGTGCTCAAGGACATCTGGAAGCTCGACCTGCCCGAAGTCACCGACGTCGTGCGCTGGACGGCCAACGCCATCATCACGCAGGCGCTGTCCGAAGCCCGAGCGAAGAAAAAATAGCTGCTGCAGGCAACTGTCCGGCGCACGGAAAACGACATCCGGCGCGCCGCTGTCATTCCCACGTCATTCCCCGCCCGCATAGTTGCGCGCTTCGCGGCCTGCGTGTTGCATGCCGTCATGACGTTGGAGTGTTGTAGATGCAGTTCGAAGTATCCCGCCTGCGGCGAGCCATCATGCCCTTGTCGCTGGCTTGCGTGACCCTGTTGAGCGCTTGCGGTGGCAGCGATGACGATGACGAGACGGCCGCCCCCGCGCCCACGCCGCCCGTCGTGACCGACCCCACGCCGCCCGAAGAGCAACCCAAGCCGGTCGAAACGGGCGCGTGGTCCACGGGCGATCTGCACGTGCACACGTTCCAGTCGGATGACGCGCAGGTCAGCCTGGAAAGCGCGCTGGACCAGGCGTTCGACCGCTACAAGCTGGACTGGGCCGCCATCTCGAACCATCTGCGCCTGTCCGCCCGCGACCATACCGGCGTCAACCTGCCCGGGGGATCGATTCCGTTCTCGCAAGGCATGGCGCAATATGAAGTGCCCTACATCAAGCAGGCGCAAGCGGCCGGCCGCTACGCCGGCAAGATCATCTTCTCGTCGTTCGAATGGGACATGCCCACGCACGACCACGTGAACATCGGCATCGGCTACAACGATCCGCAGTCGCCCAAATCGCTGGAGGCCGTGGCCGAGTTCGAATACCTGTTCACCAACCGCGCCGCCAACCTGTTCGATCCGCTGCTCGTGTCGCGCCTGTCCGGCGAAACGCGCGCCTACACCACGCACGCAGACTCGCTGGCCGCGCTGAAGTGGCTGCGCGACAAGTATCCTGACAGCTACATGCTGCTGAACCACCCATCGCGCTACGCGGGCAAGTACACCATCGCCCAGCTGCGCGAGATGAACGATCTGGCTCCCAGCGTCTTCTTTGCGATCGAAGGCATGGTGGGCAACCAGATGGAACCGGACCGTGGCGGCTACGCCACCGCCTACACCAACACTTTCCTGCCCAACCGAACCTATGGCGGCGCCGATTACCTGGTCGCGCACCTGGGCGGCACGTGGGACGCGTTGCTGGGCGAAGGCCGCCGCATCTGGAACGTGGCCGATTCGGACTACCACTTCCGTACCAGCCAAGGTCTGTACAGCAGCGGCTACGCGCCCGGCGAATACTCCAAGACGTACGTCTGGAAGGACGGCGACGACATGGCGGCCGTGGTTACGGGCCTGAAGAGCGGCCGCATGTTCGGCGTTTTCGGCGATCTGATCGACGCGCTGGACTTCCAGGCCAAGGGCGCGGCCGGCGCCGCGCACATGGGCGGCGAACTCCAGGCCGCCAAGGGTGAAACAGTCGAGATCACCATCCGCTTCCGCAGCCCCGAGCGCAACAACTACGAGTACCCGATCGAAAGCGGCAATCCGACCTACGTCAAGCCCACCGTGAACCACGTGGACCTGATCGTGGGCGACGTGACCGAGCGTGCCGAGCCCGGCACCCCGGAGTACGACGCCGACACCAACCCCACGACGCGCGTGCTGGCCCGCTTCACCAAGGCCGACTGGAAGGTGGACGAGGACGGCTACAACGTCATCACGACCACGATCACCGCCGACAAGAGCCAGTACCTGCGCCTGCGCGGCACCAATCTTGGCGTGGACGTGGCCGGCGAAACCGCAGCGGGAGAACCGCTGCCGGACGCCAAGGTCGATTTTGCCGACAACGCGGCGCGCTTCAACGCCATCAACGCCCGCAACTACAACGACCTGTGGTTCTACTCGAATCCGGTGTTCGTGACGGTCGCGAAATGATGTGATTGCTCAGCGCCGCGCCGATCTGTTCGGCGCGGCGCTGCGGCGGCGCTACGGCGCAGGCGAAAAAAATGCCCGGCTGCGCGCCGGGCATTTTGCTTATTGCAGCGCGATCACTGCAACGTGCGGGTGAAGACGAACTGGCCGTCCTGCCAGTCCACCGGCACCACATCGCGCGGGCCGAACCTGCCTTCCAGGATCAGGCGCGCCACAGGGTTCTCGATCTGCTGCTGGATCGCGCGCTTCAAGGGGCGCGCGCCAAACACCGGATCGAAGCCGGAGCGGGCCAGTTCCGCCAGCGCCGGTTCCGTCACCTCCAGCCGCATCTCCTGCTTTTCCAGGCGTTCGCCCAGGCGGCGCAGCTGGATGCGGGCGATGGACTCGATGTGCTGCGCTTCCAGGCCATGGAACACCACCACTTCGTCGATGCGGTTCAGGAATTCGGGCCGCAGCGTCTGCTTCAGTTCATCCCACACCACTTCCTTGACGACGTCGTACGGCTGGCCGGCCAGCGTCTGGATATGGTGCGAACCCAGGTTCGACGTCATGACGATCACCGTGTTGCGGAAGTCCACCGTGCGCCCCTGGCCATCGGTCAATCGGCCGTCGTCCAGCACCTGCAGCAGCACGTTGAACACGTCCGGGTGCGCCTTCTCGACTTCGTCCAGAAGCACCACGCTGTAGGGCTTGCGCCGCACCGCCTCGGTCAGGTAGCCGCCCTCTTCGTAGCCCACGTATCCCGGCGGCGCGCCGATCAGCCGCGCCACCGAATGCTTCTCCATGAACTCGCTCATGTCGATGCGGATCATGTGCTCTTCAGAATCGAACAGGAACTCGGCGAGCGCACGCGTCAGTTCGGTCTTGCCCACGCCGGTGGGGCCCAGGAACAGGAACGATCCATACGGACGCGCCGGATCCGCCAGCCCCGCACGCGAACGGCGGATGGCGTCGGACACGAGGCGCACGGCCTCGTCCTGGCCCACCACGCGCTTGTGCAGGAACTCTTCCATGTGCAGCAGTTTCTCGCGTTCGCCCTGCATCATCTTCGACACCGGAATACCGGTGGCGCGCGACACGACTTCGGCGATTTCCTCGGCGCCCACACGCGTGCGCAACAGGCGCGGACGCGACTCGTCGCCTTCAGCGTTTTCCGCGGCCTCGGCGGCGCCCACCTCGGCGGCCTTCAGGCGCGCTTCAAGATCCGGCAGCTTGCCGTATTGCAGCTCGGCCAGCTTGTCGAATTGGCCCTTGCGCTGCAATTCGGCCATTTCGGCGCGCACGCTGTCGATCTCTTCCTTGATGGCTTGCGTGCCCTGCACCGCGGCCTTCTCGGCCTTCCAGATTTCCTCGAAGTCGTTGTATTCGCGCTGCAGCTTTTGCAGTTCGTCCTCGATGACGCCCAGGCGGCGCCTGGAGGCGTCGTCGGTTTCCTTCTTGACGGCCTCGCGCTCGATCTTGAGCTGGATAATGCGGCGGTCCAGCTTGTCCATCACTTCCGGCTTGGAGTCGATCTCCATGCGGATGCGCGCACCGGCCTCGTCGATCAGGTCGATGGCCTTGTCCGGCAGGAAGCGGTCGGTGATGTAGCGGTGCGACAGCTCGGCAGCCGCGACGATGGCCGGGTCGGTGATCTCGACACCGTGGTGGATTTCGTAGCGTTCCTGCAGGCCGCGCAGGATGGCGATGGTGGACTCCACGTCGGGCTCGTCGACCAGCACCTTCTGGAAGCGCCGCTCAAGCGCCGCGTCCTTCTCGATGTACTTGCGGTATTCGTCCAGGGTGGTGGCGCCGATGCAGTGCAGCTCGCCGCGCGCGAGCGCCGGCTTGAGCATGTTGCCCGCGTCCATCGCGCCTTCGGCCTTGCCCGCGCCCACCATGGTGTGCAGCTCGTCGATGAAAACGATGTTGCGGCCGTCGTCCTGGCCCAGCTCTTTCAGCACGGCCTTCAGGCGTTCTTCGAACTCGCCGCGGAACTTGGCGCCCGCCAGCAGCGCCGCCAGGTCCAGCGACAGCACGCGCTTGCCGCGCAGGCTTTCCGGCACTTCGTCGTTGACGATGCGCTGCGCCAGGCCTTCGACGATGGCGGTCTTGCCGACGCCGGGCTCGCCGATCAGCACGGGATTGTTCTTGGTGCGGCGCTGCAGGATCTGGATGGTGCGGCGGATTTCATCGTCGCGGCCGATGACCGGGTCCAGCTTGCCCTGGCGGGCACGCTCGGTCAGGTCCAGCGTGTACTTGGAAAGGGCTTCGCGGTTGGCTTCGCCTTCCGCGCCCGAGACGTTCTCGCCGCCGCGTACGGCGTCGATCGCGGCTTCCAGGGCCTTTTTCTGCAGACCCGCGTCGCGCAGGATGCGGCCGGCTTCACCCTTGTCGTCCGCCAGCGCCAGCAGAAAGAGTTCGCTGGCGATGTAGGTGTCGCCGCGGCGGGCGGCTTCCTTGTCGGTGCGGGTCAGCACGCCCTGCAGGTCGCGGCCCACCTGGACGTTGTCTTCGCCCTGCACCTGGGGCAAGCCCTTCAGGGCGGACTCCAGAGCCGGGCCCAGGCGGTTGACCGCCACGCCGGCACGCGCCAGCAAACTGCCCGCGCCGCTGTCGGAATCCGACAGCAGGGCGGACAGCACGTGGACGGGTTCGATGTAGGGATGGTCGTTGCGGGCGGCCAGACTTTGCGCGTCGGCCAGCGCTTGTTGGAACTTGGTCGTGAGTTTGTCGAATCGCATAATGGTCGTATTGGCTTGTGGGGAGCCTGACCGATCCGTGCCGGCTGGCTCGATAACCTGAATATGTGGCCGAGTGAGACAATTTCAACACCCGGCGCCCCTCATGGTCTTCTTCGACGTGCACCAGCAAACAGAGCAATGAGCATATACGTTTTTGTGTACGGCACCCTACGCGCCGGCGAAATCAACGACCTCGCCCGGGCCGCCGCGGCGCGCGGCTTGCCGGCCGCCAGCCATGTCGGCCCGGCCAGCGTGCCAGGCATGCTGGTCGATTTCGGCAATTGGCCCGGTCTGATTCCGGTGGACGACGGCCGGCGCGTGCGCGGCGACGTATACCGGGTGGATCCAGCGATGATCGCCCTGCTCGACGAGATCGAGGAATACGAGCCCGGCAAGCCCGGCTGCTTCGTGCGCAGGACGGTTTCCGCCCGCCTGGAAGGCGCCGCCACGAACGCTCTGCTGCGGTGCGAGTATTATCCGATCGACCCTGCGCTACGGGCCGCGGCGGTCGATATCGCCGGGGACGATTGGATCGCTCACCGCCTTTCCAGGACAAAGCAGGACGCCCGGTAAGACACCCGTAGTAACAACGGACTACAATAGACGCCTGTCTCGTGCTTCACCCCCGTTCCGGCGCCCGCCGTGCAATGGGCACTCTAAAGGTCATCGTATGCAAAAACGGGTCCCCATTGCCCCTGATGCCGCCCACTGTTCCACGTGCATGCTGGGTCACGTCTGCGTTCCCGTGGGCATGGCAGCCGCCGAAGTCGAAAAGCTGGACGAACTGGTCAAAGAGCGCGTCCGCGTTGAAAAGGGCAAAACGCTCTTTTCGCTGGATCATCCGCTCGACGCCGTCTATGGCGTGCGCTTCGGCAGCTTGAAAACGCAACTTGAAGACGCCACCGGCCAGATCCAGATCACCGGCTTCCATCTGCCCGGCGAGATCGTCGGCATGGACGGCATGCTGGAAGGCAAGCATGTGTCGGCCGCCGTCGCGCTGGAAGACTCCGAAGTCTGCGTCATCCGCCTGAACGAAGTCGACCGCGTCGCGTCGCACCTGCCGTCGCTGCAACAACAGTTCCGCCGCCTCATGAGCCGCGAGATCACCCGCTCGCACCAGATGCTGGCCTCGCTGGGCTCCATGCGTTCGGAACAGCGCCTGGCCGCGTTCCTCTTGAATCTCTCGCAGCGCTATGCCTCGTTGGGCTACTCGTCCACCGAATTCGTGCTGCGCATGAGCCGCGAAGAAATCGGCAACTACCTGGGTCTGACGCTGGAAACGGTAAGCCGTCTGTTCTCGCGTTTTGCCCGCGACGGCCTCATCAAGATCAACCAGCGCGAAGTCCGCATCCTGGACCTGCCTGCGCTCAAACAACTGCTGGGACACGAAAGCTGCTGAGCGGTCGCCGCGCCATGCGCCGCGCGCCTGCCGCA
>DMTA01000574.1 GCA_003454835.1 Achromobacter sp.
TGGCCGGCCGGCGTCGGCACGACGTAGGCCGGCTCGCCGCGCACGGACGTCAACACGGCGAGCGAGCCGCCGGGCTGGGCCGCGTCCAACGGGTGCAAATCGTCCGCAATCAGCACGGGCAGACTGGCGAAACGCTCTTCGGGTGTCAGCTTCGGGTAGCCGACATACAGCATGACGATGCCGCTGAGAAACCACGCCAGCATCAGCAGGCAGCCGCCAATCCCCAGCCAGCGATGCGCCAGGTAGGTCAGCCTTCGCAGGCGCGCCTTGACGTTCATGGTCGCGTCCGCCTCAGAAGCGGTGGTTCAGCGTCAGCTCGAACCGTCGGCTCGGCCCATACATCCATTGCGTGTTGGTGTAGTAGGCCGTCGTGAAGTACGCGCGGTCAAAGATGTTGAAGCCTCGGGCCGTGATGGCGGTGTCCTTGTTCACGTCCCAGCGCAGCGCAAGGTCCGTCGTGGTGTAGGACGGCAGTTCGATGGTATTGGCGCTGTCCGCATAGCGCTTGCCTACGTAGCGCATGCCGCCCATCGCGGTCCAGCCCGGCTGGAAATTCCAGCTCAGCCACAGGTTCGCCAGCCGCTGCGGCACATTGGGCGGGACATTGCCCGCGCGCGACACGGCCGCGCCGCCGACCGATTCGGAAAAATCGTCGTACTTCGCCCGCAGCACGGTGGCATTGGCGTCGATCGTCCAGCCAGGCGCGACCGCCAGCGAAAGTGACGTTTCCAGGCCGCGCGAGGATTGCTCGCCCACCTGCACCCGCAGGCTCGGGTCGTCGGCGTCGCGCGACAGCAGATTGGTTTTGCGGATCTCGTAAGCCGCCAGGGTCCACTCGCCGCGTCCATCCATGAAGTTCTGCTTCAGGCCGACCTCGATCTGCTTGCCGCGCGACAGGTCGAACGACGCGTTGGACGGGCTGATCATCAACAGCCCGCTGACCGGATCGGCGGCCTCAGCGTACTGGGCGTAGACGGCCAGATCGGGCGTCACGTCGTACACGGTGCCGATGCGCCAGCCCACGTCGGAAAACGTCTTGGACAAGGCGCGCTGATCGGTGACCAGGTCATCGCGTGTCACCTTCGCGTGGTCGTAGCGCAGACCACCGATGATCGACCACTTGCTCGTCAGCGCCAGACGGTCTTCCATGAACAGCGCGTATTGGTCCGCCTTGTTGCGATAACGCGGAATGAAGGGCACGTCGCTCTGGTATTGGCCATGGGCCGGGTTATACGGATCCACCGAACCCGAACTGCCCGTGTACGTGTTGTTGATGTGCTCGAACGTGGCGTGGTTGACGTCGAAGCCCACCGACACCGTGTTGTCCAGGCCGGCCAGCGTGCCCTTGAAAACGGCGCTCGTCGTCAGGCCGGTCTGGGTCTGGTCATGTGTGATCTGCGTGTTGTCCGATCGGTCGATCAGGCTGGTCGCGGGGTTGTAGACGTAGCGCTCGGCGTTGCGCCAGTCGCGGTCGCTCTGTACGTGATAAAGGCGCGTGCGCACGGTGGTGGCGTCGTTCGGCGTCCAGACGGTGTCCAGCTGGGTCCATTGATCGCGAAAGCGCATGAAGCTGTCGGCGACGTTGTAGTTCTGCTTGCGCACGGCGTCGTCCTGCTCGCCGTGGATCATCGGGGTGCCGAAGTACCGCATCGGGCGCTGGTAGCCGTAGGCATAGCTCAGCGTCATGTTCAGGTCCGGCGTGGCGTCCCAGCGCAGCGCGCCGGAGAATGTCGCGTCGCCCGACTGGCCGCGGTCGACATAACCGTCCGTGTAGTTCCCGCTGACATCCAGGCGATACGACAACGTATCGCTCAGCGCGCCGCCGCTGCCCAGGCCAAGCCGCGCCGTATCCTGCGTGCCGATCGTTGCCTGCATTTCGTTCTGGATCGGCCCGCGGGTGGGGCGCTTGGGGATCACATTGACGACGCCGCCGATCGCGCCGTCGCCGTAGATGACGGACGCCGGTCCGCGCAGCACCTCGATGCGCTCGACCGACCACGTGTCGAACGGAAACGTCAGGCCGACGCCGCCATACTGGCGCAGTCCGTCGTATAGCCGCATGACCGACGTGCTGTCGGTGAAGCCGCGCACCGACAGGGCGCTGTTGCCGTTGCCGGGGTGGGGCACGGCCGAGAACCCCGGAGCGCGGGTGATGGCTTCGATCACGCTGGCGTCGCCGCGGGACTCGATCTGTTCCCGCGAGATGATGTCGACGCTGGCGGGCGTCTGCATGGGCGTGAGGCCCAGATTGGAGCCGGTGGACGCCTCGGTTGTGAGCGCTGTTTCGGCGCCGCCGACCACGGTGATGGGGGCGAGGGTGGCGGGAGCGGTTTGGGCGGCGGCGTTGAACGCGGCCAGGATCAGCGTCGTGCCGAAGCACGCGTGCGTACGAACGATGGTCAAGATGACCCCTCTTCTTTTGTCTTCGACTGAATCTGCCGCCGGCAGGAAAGCCGGTCGGCAAGGCGCGGGCGAAGAGGGGATGACCGTGCAGGCGGCGCCGATGGACTGGCGCCGTGAAGCTGGTTCGCGGGGTTCCCGCTCTTCGCTGCCGTGCGCGGCGTGAGGCGCGCGCGCGGCGGATCAGGAA
>DMTA01000419.1 GCA_003454835.1 Achromobacter sp.
GGCGCCAGCGCGGCGCGCAAATCGAACTGGGACCACGCCTTGCTGGCCAGCGACATCAGGCGCGGCCCCAGGCGATACGCGCCGCCGGCCTCCATGACCATGCCCTGTTCGGCCAGCGCCGCCAGGATGCGGTAGACGGTAGGACGGGGATAGCCGCAGTCGCGGGCGAGCACGGCGGCCGTCGGCGGCTGCGGCGCATCGGCAACCGCTTGCAGCACCGCCATGAATTTTCCGAACGCTGCCGCGCCCGCGACCTTGGATTCCTGCACTCATGTCCCCAAATACATGCGATAGCCCAGGCCAGATCCGCAACGCGGCAAGCGCGAACATCAGACGAATCTGCGATACTGTTTATTTGTACAGCTACCGAGGCGACAATTGTCCATATTATGGACAGACGCCTCACAATATAGTCAATTATTCCATATCGACGCGCCCGGAACCAGCGATGGATCGCCGCGCCGGCATGCTCCCACCGTCAGGCTACGATACCGTCCATGAGCTCCCATATCCGCATCGTTGGCGCCCGCCAGAACAATCTCAAGAACCTGGATCTGACCATCGCCACCGGCGAACTGGTCGTCGTCACCGGGGTGTCGGGGTCCGGTAAAAGTTCGCTGGCCTTCGACACGCTGTACGCCGAGGGGCAGCGGCGCTACGTGGAAACCTTCTCGCCCTATGCGCGCCAGTTCCTGGACCGCATGGACAAGCCGCAGGTGGACCGCATCGAGGGCATCCTGCCGGCCATCGCCATCGACCAGACCAATCCGGTGCGCAGCTCGCGCAGCACGGTCGGCACGATGACCGAACTGAACGATCACCTGAAACTGCTGTTCGCGCGCGGCGCCAAGCTCTATTGCCGCGGCTGCGGCAAGCTGGTGCGGCGCGACACGCCGGAATCCGTCTATCACTCGCTGGCCGAGCGCGCTGCCGCCGCGGGCGACCCGCGCCTGGTCGTGACCTTCCCGATCGCCGTGCCGGCCAACTTCACCGAAGACGAAGTGCGCGGCTTCCTTGAGCAGCAGGGCTACACCCGCGTGCACGCCGAGGAAACCGCCGTGCCCCGCGCCGCTGCCCCCGCCAAGGGCGTCAAGAAGGCCAAGGCCACAAAGACCGCCAAGGCCGCCACCGAGGAACGCCGCATCCTGCACGTCATCCAGGATCGCTTCCGCTTCGCCGGCACCGAGCGCGAACGCATCATGGAAGCGCTGGACACCGCGCTGCGCATGGGCGCCGGCCACATCGCCGTCTACGCCATGGACGCCGACGGCGGCAACGCGCACATCTGGAAGTACAGCGACCGGCTGCACTGCGCCGATTGCGACATCGAATACACCGACCCGCTGCCCAGCAGCTTCTCGTTCAATTCACCGCTGGGCGCCTGCGAGGCCTGCCGCGGCTTCGGCCGCGTGATCGGCATCGACTTCGGCCTGGTCATCCCCGACGAGAAAAAAACCCTGCTCGAAGGCGCCATCAAGCCGTGGACCACGCCGTCCTACAAGGAATGCCAGGACGACCTGCAGAAGTACGCCCCGCGCGCGGGCGTGCCGCTGGGCGTGCCCTGGAAGGACATGAGCGACGAGCACAAGCGCTGGGTGCTGTACGGAACCCCCGACTGGAAGGGCGGCAACGACGCCTGGAAGCACCAGTGGTACGGCGTGCAACGCTTTTTCGACTGGCTGGAAACCAAAGCCTACAAGATGCACGTGCGCGTGCTGCTGTCCAAGTACCGCAGCTACACGCCCTGCCCCACCTGCAACGGCGCGCGCCTGAAGCCCGACGCCCTGCTATGGCGCCTGGGCAACAAGGATGAGGCCGATGCCGTGCTGCCGCCGGATGACGGCCGCTACAAGCGCTTCATGCCCGTCGGCACCACCTGGAGCCGCGAACAGCTCAACGGTCTGGACGGGCTGTGCCTGCATGACGTGATGCTGCTGCCCATCGAGCGGGTGCGTAAATTCTTCGACACGCTGTCGTTCTCGGGCGCGCTGGACGCCGCCACCGATCTGCTCATGACCGAAGTGCGCGCGCGCCTGAAATTCCTGTGCGACGTTGGCCTGGGCTACCTGACGCTGGACCGCCAGAGCCGCACCCTGTCGGGCGGCGAGGTCCAGCGGATCAACCTGACCACCGCGCTGGGCACCTCGCTGGTGAATACGCTGTTCGTGCTGGACGAGCCCTCCATCGGCCTGCACCCGCGCGACATGCACCGCGTCGTCGAAGTCATGCACCGCCTGCGCAACGCCGGCAACACGCTGGTGGTCGTGGAGCACGATCCGCAGGTCATGGTGGCCGCGGACCGCATCATCGACATCGGCCCGGGTCCCGGCGAACGGGGCGGCCGCATTGTCTTCGACGGCACGCCCGCGCAACTGCGCGCCGCGCCCTCGCTGACCGGCGACTATCTAGGCGGCCGACTGCGCGTAGAAGCGCCGCGTCCGATGCCGGTGGCGGCCAACACGCCGCGCCTGCTGCTGGAAGGCGTCAACGCGCACAACCTGAAGAACGTCTCGGTCGAGCTGCCGCTGGGCCGGCTGGTCTGCGTGACCGGCGTGTCCGGTTCCGGCAAATCCACGCTGGTGCAAGACGTGCTGTACCCCGCGCTGCTCAAGCAGAAGGGCAAGCCGTCGGAAGCGCCGGGCGCTTTCGACCGCCTGCTCGGCGCCGAGCAGATCGCCGACGTCGTCATGGTGGACCAGACCCCCATCGGCAAGACCGCGCGTTCCAATCCCGCCAGCTACGTCGGCGCATTCGACGCGATCCGCAAGCTGTTTGCCCAGGCCCCGCTGGCGCGCGAACGCGCCTACACGGCCGGCACGTTCAGCTTCAACGGCGGCGACGGCCGCTGCCCGACCTGCGGCGGCACCGGTTTCGAACACGTCGAAATGCAGTTCCTGTCCGACGTGTACCTGCGCTGCCCCGATTGCGACGGCAAGCGCTTCCGCCCCGAAGTGCTGGAAGTGCGCGTCGAACACCTGGGCAAGAGCGCCTCGATCGACGAGGTGCTGGAAATGACCGTCAGCGAGGCGCTGGACTTCTTCAAGGGCCTGCGCGACGTGCAGACCGGTCTTGCGCCGCTGGCCGACGTGGGCCTGGAATACGTGCGGCTGGGCCAGCCCGTGCCGACGC
>DMTA01000250.1 GCA_003454835.1 Achromobacter sp.
GCGCAGGGCGTGGGCCTGGCCCGCGTGCTGGAACTGGTGGCCGACTTCCGCCAGCGCGACACCGCGACGCCCGTGGTCCTGATGGGCTACGCCAACCCCATCGAACGCATGGGCCAGGCGGAATTCGCCAGCCGTGCCGCGCAGGCCGGCGTAGACGGCGTGCTGGTCGTCGACTACCCGCCCGAAGAAGTCATCGAGTTCGCCGCCACCCTGGGCGAACACGGCATTGCGCCGATCTTCCTGTTGGCCCCCACCTCCACCGAAGACCGCATCAAAGCTGTCGCGGCTGTCGCGCGCGGCTATGTGTACTACGTGTCGCTCAAGGGCGTGACGGGTGCGGGCTCGCTGAACACCGATGACGTCGCCGATCGCGTGGCCGTGATTCGCCGCCATGTGCGCGACATCCCGGTCGGCGTGGGCTTCGGCATCCGCGACGCAGAAAGCGCCCAGCGCGTGGCGCGCGCCGCCGATGCGGTGGTCATCGGCAGCAAACTGATTGAAACCATGGAGCAGGCGGTCGCCAATGCACCGGCTGCCCAGCAAACCGACGCCGCAGTCGCCGCCGCCAGCGGCTGGCTGCGCACCATCCGGCAGGCGCTGGATCAAGTAAAACGAGAGAACGCGTCGGCCTGAGCGGCCGGGTCGCGATCTCAAACGGGATGAATACTCAATGAGCTGGATCGATAAACTCCTGCCGCCTCGCATCAACAAAACCAGCGACAGCGGCGCCCGCCGCGTTCCCGAAGGCCTTTGGGTGAAATGCCCGTCGTGCGAATCGGTGCTGTATAGCGAAGACCTGGCAGCCAACCTCCACGTCTGCCCCAAGTGCGACCACCACATGCGGATCGGGGCTCGCGCCCGCATCGATTCGCTGCTGGACATGGAAGGCCGCGTTGAAATCGGCCAGAACACGCGTTCGGTCGACACCCTGAAGTTCAAAGACACGCGCAAGTACCCCGAGCGTCTGCAAGAGGCCGTCAAGGCCACGGGCGAAAGCGACGCGCTGGTCGTCATGAGCGGTTCGATCCGCGGTG
This sequence comes from Achromobacter sp., assembly GCA_003454835.1. Lineage (GTDB taxonomy): Bacteria > Pseudomonadota > Gammaproteobacteria > Burkholderiales > Burkholderiaceae_B > Achromobacter. Next base: position 1,035 of record DMTA01000250.1, read on the forward strand.
TGCCTGCCACGCTGGCCTGCTTTGAATTCGAATTCATGGGTGGCTCGATGGGTTCTGTGGTGGGCGAGCGCTTTGCGCGCGGCGCCCAAGCGGCCCTGGACAACAAGACGCCGTTCATCTGCGTTGCCGCCTCGGGTGGCGCGCGCATGCAGGAAAGCCTGCTGTCGCTCATGCAGATGGCCAAGACCAACGCTATGCTGACGCGCCTGTCGGCCGCCGGCCTGCCGTTCATCAGCGTCCTCACCGATCCCACCATGGGCGGCGTGTCGGCCAGCTTTGCGTTCATGGGCGACGTGGTCATTGCCGAACCCAAGGCCCTGATCGGCTTTGCCGGTCCGCGCGTGATCGAACAGACCGTGCGCGAAAAGCTGCCCGAAGGCTTCCAGCGCGCGGAATTCCTGCTGCAGAAGGGCGCGATCGACATGGTCGTCGACCGCCGCCAACTGCGCGAGGAAATTGCCCGCCTGCTGGCGCTGCTGAACAATCAGCCGGCGGACGTGGTCACGGCCTGATCATGCTGCCGTTGCCGGGGCTGCCGCTTGCCGGCCGCTCAGGCGTCAAAAAATGCCGCCGGCAGCTTCGCGCGCCTGGCGGCATTTTGTTTTTCCGCGATGGGGCGGATCTTGGGCACGAGATTTGCTCCGGCCGCCTAGCGCAATTTCCCAAGCGTGAATCCCGCGATTTTCGGAACAGTCTTTTCCATGACGCTTTGTTGCCATATTGCGACACGCGCAAAGCGGGTTGGTCCGGATTTTGCTAATGTTCCCCGTTAGTTCAGAAATAGATGGAGTTGATCCCATGCAGTCGACGAAGAAGAAAATGCTGACGCGCCTTGCCGGCCTTGCCCTGGCAGGGGTTGCCACCTTTGCTAGCGCCCAGTCGTCCGAGGGCACCCAAGGCGGCGTCAGCCTGCACTATGGCATTGGCGACCACTACAAGCGCCTGACCCTGAACTACGAGACTGCCTCGCTCTGGACCTATCAATTCGGCGGAAACTGGGGTCGTCTGGACCTGACGCCCGAATTCGGCGCGTCGTACTGGCAAGCCGACGGCTCGCGTTCGCCGGGCCACGTCTGGCAGTTCAGCGCCATTCCGATGTTCCGCTGGTGGACCGGCGAACGCTTCTACATCGAAGCGGGTATCGGCGCCACGCTGTTCTCCAGCACGCGCTTCGCCGACGAAAACATCAGCACGGCCTTCCAGTTCGGCGATCACGTCGGCGTGGGCTTCCTGGTCACGCCGAACAACCGTATCGGTGTGCGTTATTCGCACTTCTCAAACGCCAGCATCAAACGCCCGAATCCGGGTCTGGACGTGGTGCAGCTCACTTACACATACCAGTTCTGATCGCAGGGTCCCGATACAGGACGCGCTCGCTTGAGCCGGCGTCCCGCTCGCAGAACTTGAAAACCACCCTTCGGGGTGGTTTTTTTTTGCCCGGGCGATGCGCGAGATGCCTGCGAAAGCCACAGCAGAAACCACAAAAAAATTATGTTTTGACTGCGTGTCCACGTACTTGTTGGTGTTGAGTGCAATGGCCAGAATGCCCTGGCAGCACCCAAAACCACAACGAGCCGTCGCTCGGGCTTTCCGATCCGTCGCAGCGCGCGCGGGCGCGGCCAGGTCCGGCAGACGGTACACGGAGACACGCATGAACTTCCCCTGTACGCAAGCGCGTCACATGACGCGCCACATTGTGCGCATAACCGGCGCCGCCGGTCTGGCCGTTGCCCTGGCCACCGCCTCGTCCGCCGTCCTGGCCGACAACTTCCCGAACAAACCCTTGCGCATGGTCGTCGGCTTTGCGCCTGGCGGCGGCGCGGATATCGTGGCCCGCCTGGTCGGCGCCAAGATGGCCGAAAGCCTAGGCCAGCAGGTCGTGGTGGAAAACCGCGCGGGCGCCACGGGCACCATCGCGGCCGACAACGTCGCACGCTCGCCCGCCGATGGGTATTCGCTGTTTCTGGGATCGCAATCCACCATGGTCGTCGCGCCATCCCTGTTCCCCACGCTGCCATTCAAGCCCGAGACCGATTTCGAACCGGTGTCGCAGGTCGTGACCATGCCGTTGATCCTCGTCGTTAATCCGGCGCTGATCGACGTCAAGAGCGTGGGTGAACTCACCGAGCACATCCGCAAGGCTGGCAACGGTGCGCTGAGCTACGCGTCGTCCGGGCAGGGCGGTCCGCAGCACATCGCCGGCGAGCTGTACGCGCACCGGGTCGGCACGAAGGTCACGCACGTGCCGTACAAAGGCGAGTCGGCGGCCATCGCCGATGTGTTGGGCGGCCACGTGCCGTACATGTTCGCGAACCTGCCGGTGGCGCTGCCGCACATCGCCTCGGGCAAGGTCCGTCCGCTGGCCATCACCAGCCTGAAGCGCGATCCCAAGGCGCCCGAGATTCCAACGCTGGCCGAATCGGGCTTCAAGGACTTTGAGGTGTCGACGTGGTACGGCGTCTTTGCGCCCGCCAAAACGCCCAAGCCCGTGGTCGACAAGCTCTCCGCGTCGATCCGCACCGCGCTGGAGCAACGCGACATGCAGGCCAAGCTGAGCGAGCAGGGCTTCACCGTGGTCGGCAGCGATTCCGCCGACTTCAGCCGCTTCGTCGGCGCCGAACTGCCGCGCTGGTCGGTGCTGATCCGCGATATCGGCATCAAGCCGGAATAGCGCGGACGATTCGCCTGGGCGCCCCTAAGCCGGGCGCCGCTTCATTCATCCGAGACAACGACATGATCGACTTCACCGAAAAACGCGCCGCCGGCCCCGTCATCCGGCTGCATTCCGCTGACAACGTGGTGGTGGCGCGCGTGCCCATCGGCATCGGCACTGCCGTGCCTGCCGAGGACCTGGTCAGCCGCAGCCAGGTGCCCGCCGGGCACAAGATCGCGGCGCGCGATCTGCGCGCGGGCGAGCCCATCCTGAAATACAACGTGTGCATCGGCTTTGCCGCGACGGACATTCCCGCCGGCACCTACGTGCACTCGCACAACATGGACTTCCAGGAGTTCGACCGCGACTACGCGCATGCACGGGATTACGTGCCGACGCCCATGTTGCCCGAGTCCGATCAGGCGCAATTCCAGGGCATCGTGCGTGCCAACGGGCAAGTGGGCACGCGCAACTACATCGGCATCCTTGCCACGGTGAACTGTTCGGCCACGGTAGTGCACCGCATCGCGTCCGCGTTCACGGACGAGGTGATGGCGGCCTATCCCAACGTGGACGGCGTGGTGGCGTTGAGTCACGGCATGGGGTGCGGCATGGAAATGTCCGGCGAGCCCATGGACCTCTTGCGGCGCACGATGGGCGGGTACGCCTGTCACGCGAATTTCGCTGGCGTGCTGATCGTCGGTCTGGGATGCGAACGCAATCAGCTCGATGCGCTGCTCAAGGATCAGGGCCTCGAAGCGGGTGCGCGGCTGCAGACGTTCATCATGCAGGAGGCCGGCGGCACCCGTAAAACGATCGAAGCCGGCGTTGCCGCCGTTAAGACAATGCTGCCCGCCGCCAACGATGTACGCCGCGAGTCCGTATCGGCGCGACACCTGAAAATCGGCCTGCAGTGTGGCGGGTCGGACGGGTTCTCGTCGATCACCGCCAACCCGGCGCTGGGCGCGGCCATGGACATCCTGGTGCGTCACGGCGGCACGGCCATCCTGTCCGAGACGCCGGAAATCTATGGCGTCGAACATACGCTGACGTCACGCGCGCGCAGCCGTGAAGTGGGCGAGAAGCTGGTCCAGCGCATCCGCTGGTGGAAGGAAGAATATTCCCCGGGCCGCGACGTACAGATCAACGGCAAGGTCAGTCCCGGCAACCAGATGGGCGGGTTGGCCAATATCTTCGAGAAGTCGCTGGGCTCGTCGATGAAGGGCGGCACCACGGCGCTGATGGAGGTCTATCGCTACGCGGAGCCGGTCCGTCAGCCTGGCATGGTGTTCATGGACACGCCGGGGTTCGATCCCGTGTCGGCCACGGGGCAGATCGCCGGCGGCGCCAACATGATCTGCTTCACGACGGGCCGCGGCTCGATGTTCGGCGCCAAGCCGGTGCCGTCGCTCAAGCTGGCCACCAACACGCCGATGTATGAGCGTCTGACCGAAGACATGGACATCAATTGCGGCGACATCCTGGACGGCACCGCCACGCTGCAAGAGGTGGCGCAGCGGATTTTCGAAGAGATCCTGCGCGTGGCCTCGGGCGCCCGCAGCAAGAGCGAGCTGCTGGGGCTGGGCGATCACGAGTTCGTGCCCTGGAATATCGGCGTCGTGAGCTGATCGCGTCCGTAAGACGCGCGCGGACGGGCATGCGTGACCGTCCGCGCGCGGAACCTGATGCTCAGGCGTCGGACAGCGAGTCGGCGCCCGGCATGTCAAAGCCGTTGGCCTGCAATGCGGTCTTCAGTGCGTCCGTCTGCGCGGCGTTCAGCTCGACCAGCGGCGGACGCACCGTGGCCCATGCGGCGTCACCAGACTTCCAGGCAATCGCGGCCTTCATCGCGGGAATCATCGGGAACTGCTGGAACACGTTGCGCGTGGCGTTCAGGCCGGCCTGGCGCTCGTCGGCGTCCGCCTCCTGCCAGCGCTGTTGCAGCGCCACGATGGGGCCCGGATTGACGTTGCCCGTGGCGGTGATGCAGCCCACGCCGCCTGCGCGCAGGGTCTGCAGCAGAAATGCCTCGCTGCCCGCATAGACCTGGAATCCGCGCGGCGTGAAGCGCTCGATCATCGCCGCCGTGTTGGCCCAGTCGCCGCCGCTGTCCTTCACGCCCGCCACGATGCCGGGATATCGGGTCAGCAGGCGGTCAATC
>DMTA01000566.1 GCA_003454835.1 Achromobacter sp.
GGCGCAGACCCTGGCGGGCTGGCTGGCGAGTCGCGCTGCCAACGCCGGCGCAAACCCCGGCCCCGCGCTCGCCGAATTTGCCAGCGCCCGCCATCTCGACCGTTTCATCACCGCCGGACTTACCGATTTCATGCCGCGCATCTTCGCCACCGGTCTCGCCCCCGTCGAACACGCCTGCGGCGCCGCGCTATTGGGGATGGACCTTGCCTCCCCGCTGCGCGCCCCGCTAGCGCAACACCTGCTGCAGGGATTCCGCGCCTGACCTCCTCCCGATCAGCCCCGCAAAGGGGCTGGATCGCCGTCTTTAATTCCCCGTTTGTCGCCAGGCCTTCTCGCCCCAAAAATGGGGGTTCGATCGAGCCGGTTAAAATGTGACCATGCGCATAGGCCAGTGGACCCTTCCCAATAACGTTCTTGTCGCGCCCATGGCGGGCGTGACGGATCGTCCTTTCCGCCAGCTTTGCAAGAAGCTGGGGGCGGGTTACGCGGTGTCCGAGATGGCCGCCAGCAACCCCAAGCTGTGGGACAGCGTCAAGACGTCGCGCCGCTTGAACCACGACGGCGAGATCGCCCCCATTTCGGTGCAGATCGCCGGGGCGGNNGATCATCGACATCAACATGGGCTGTCCGGTCAAGAAGGTGTGCAACGTGGCGTCGGGTTCGGCGCTGTTGCGCCATGAAGACCTGATCGTCCGCATCCTGGACGCCGTGGTCGCCGCCTGCGCCCCGCTGGGCGTGCCCGTCACCCTGAAGACCCGCACCGGCTGGGATCGCAATAGCCGCAATGCTTTGCGCGTCGCCAAGCTGGCCGAAAACGCCGGCATCGCCGCCCTCACGCTGCACGGCCGCACGCGGGCCGACCTCTATACGGGCGAGGCGGAATATGACACCATCCGCGCCGTCAAGGCCGAAATCGGCATCCCCGTGATCGCGAACGGAGATATCGACTCGCCCGCCAAAGCCCGGCATGTCCTGGATTACACTGGCGCCGATGCGGTCATGATTGGCCGGGCGGCCCAGGGCCGTCCGTGGATCTTCCGCGAAATCGACCACTACCTGCGCACGGGCGAAACACTGGCCCCTCCCTCTTATGGGGAAATGCGCGAGCTGCTGCTCGAACATCTCGACGACCACTACCGTTTCTATGGCGAGCACACCGGCGTACGCACCGCGCGCAAGCACATAGGCTGGTATGTGGACGGCCTGCCGGGCGCGGATTCGTTCTGCGCCGGCATGAACCGGATCGACAACACCCGCGACCAATGGCGGGCGGTGGCGGACTGGTTCGACACCCTCTCACGCGACGGCGCCCCTACCCCGGCGCCGGCCGCAGAAGCCCTATTGGCGGCATGACCGCCTAAACACCAACATAAAAATATCTGTACTCAAATGAGCAAGAAAGATGTCCTGGAAGAATGCGTGCGCGCCAGCCTGGAGCGCTATTTCGAAGACTTGGGCGAGTCCGAGCCCCACGATATGTGGGACATGGTCATGCGCTGCGTGGAGCGCCCGGTGCTTGAAGTAGCGTTGGAGCGGTCGGGCGGCAACCAGTCCCGGGCGTCCGAGATGCTGGGCATCACCCGCAACACCCTGCGCAAGAAGTTGCTGGCGCACAATATCCAGGTTTAGCTTTCCCCCGCGCGGGCGGCGCATGCTTGGCGCCGCCGCCCCCTCCAGATTTCCCATCCGACCAGAACGAGAAAGGCGTCCCCGCCCCACTCCGTCCCATCATGAAAATCGAAACCGCCCTGCTTTCGGTGTCCGACAAGACCGGCATCGTTGAATTTGCCCGCGCCCTGGCCGCGCGTGGCGTGCGCCTGCTGTCTACCGGCGGCACCGCCAAGCTGCTTGCCGATTCCGGCCTGACCGTCACCGAAGTGGCCGCCCACACCGGCTCGCCCGAGATCCTGGACGGCCGCGTGAAGACGCTGCATCCCAAGATCCACGGTGGCCTGCTTGCCCGCCGCGACAGCGCTGAGCACATGGACACGATCAAGGCGGCAGGCATCGATCGCATCGACATGCTGGTGGTCAACCTGTACCCGTTCCGTGAGACGGTCGCCAAGCCCGATTGCACATTCGCCGACGCCGTCGAGAACATCGACATCGGCGGCCCGGCCATGCTGCGCGCCGCTGCCAAGAACCACGGCACCGAAGCCGGTGGCGTGACGGTCGTGATCGACCCGGTCGATTACTCGCGCGTCCTGGCCGAAATGGACAAGGGCGGCTCGACCTCCTACGGCCTGCGCCTGGCGCTGGCCGCCAAGGTCTACGCCCACACGGCCGCATACGACGGCGCCATCGCCGCCTACCTGACCAGCGTGACCGAAGCCGAACCCGCGCAGGAAGCCGTGCCCGCCCGCAACGAATGGCCCGGCACGCTGACGCTGCAGGTCAAGCAGGAACAGGCTTTGCGCTACGGCGAAAACCCGCATCAAAGCGCCGCCTTCTACGTGGACGCGCAGCGTCCGGCCGGCCTGTTGGGCAACTACCGCCAGCTTCAGGGCAAGGAACTGTCCTACAACAATATCGCCGACGCCGATGCGGCGTGGGAATGCGCGCGTAGCTTCGAGGCGCCCGCCTGCGTCATCGTCAAGCACGCCAACCCCTGCGGCGTAGCCGTGGCGGCCGATACGCTGGGCGCGTATCAGCAAGCCTTCAAGACTGACCCGACGTCGGCCTTTGGCGGCATCATCGCCTTTAACCGTCCGGTTGACGCCGCGACCGCCGAAGCCGTCAGCACGCAATTCCTGGAAGTGCTGCTGGCCCCGGCCTACGACGGCGCCGCGCTGGCCATTCTGGCCGCCAAAAAGAACGTGCGCGTGCTGGAAGTGCCGATGGGCACGGGCCAGAACGCCTTCGACATCAAGCGCGTGGGCGGCGGCTGGCTGGTGCAGACGCCGGACGCCTACAACGTGCCGCGCGACGCCCTGAAGGTCGTCACCAAGCGCCAGCCCACCGAACAGGAAATGAACGATCTGTCGTTCGCCTGGAAGGTCGCCAAGTACGTCAAGTCCAACGCCATCGTGTTCGTGGGCGGCGGCATGACCCTGGGCGTGGGCGCCGGCCAGATGAGCCGCATCGACTCGGCCCGCATCGCCTCCATCAAGGCGGAAAACGCCGGCCTGACCCTCAAGGGCTCGGCGGTGGCGTCCGACGCGTTCTTCCCGTTCCGCGACGGCCTGGACGTCGTGGTGGCGGCTGGCGCGACCTGCGTGATCCAGCCCGGCGGCAGCGTGCGCGATGACGAAGTCATCGCCGCCGCCGACGAACACGGCATCGCCATGGTGCTGACCGGCACCCGCCACTTCCGCCACTGATGCGCGTCCTCGGCATCGATCCCGGCCTGCGCCGCACCGGCTTCGGCGTGATCGATGCCGAAGGCTCCCGGCTGCGTTACGTGGCCAGCGGGACCATTGTGGTCCCGCCGGCGCTGACGCTGTCCGAACGCCTGAAGGTCATCCTGGACAACCTGCGCCAGGTGGCCCGCGACACGCAACCTGACGTGGCCGCGCTGGAAATCGTCTTCCTGAACACCAATCCCGCTTCCACCCTGCTGCTGGGCCAGGCCCGCGGCGCGGCGCTTTGCGCGCTGGCCGACAGTTCGCTGGACGTGCACGAGTACACCGCGCTGCAGATCAAGAAAGCCGTGGTCGGCACCGGCCGCGCGGCGAAAGAGCAGGTGCAGATGATGGTGCAGCACCTGCTGGCGCTGGACGGCGTGCCTGCCCCTGACTCGGCCGATGCCTTGGCCTGCGCCATCTGCCACGCGCACGTGGGTCCGCTGCAGGACAAGCTGGAGCGCCTGGGCAGCGCACTGCGCATGGGCGGCAAGACCCGCATCCGCAATGGCCGCCTGATCGGCTGATCGCCGCTTCCCTTTTTCCCTGCGTCACGTCACGCCTATACGGCCCAGCCCGCTCGCGCGCCCGCACGTATAGAATCCCCGCATCTGCCGCGCGTTGCGCGGCTCCACCATTGCCAGGCCTCTCACCATGATCGGAAGAATCACCGGAACCCTGATCGAGAAACTGCCCCCCACGATCTGCGTGGATGTGGGCGGAATCGGGTATGACATCGACGTGCCCATGAGCACGCTGTATTCGCTGCCCGACACGGGCGCGCGCGTCACGCTCTACACGCACCTGACCGTGCGCGAAGATGCGCACATCCTGTATGGCTTTGCCTCGGCCGGCGAGCGCAGCGCGTTCCGCGAGCTCATCAAGGTCAGCGGGATCGGGGCGCGCACCGCGCTGTCCGTGCTATCGGGCCTGTCTGTCGCGGACCTGGCGCAGGCGATCACGTTGCAGGAGTCGGGCCGCCTGACCCGCGTGCCGGGCATCGGCAAGAAGACCGCGGAACGGCTGCTGCTGGAGATGCGCGGCAAACTGGGCGCGGACATCGGCGCAGCGGCGCACGTCACGCACGACAACCAGTCCGACATCCTGAATGCCCTGCTGGCGCTGGGCTACTCAGAGAAGGAATCGCTGTCGGCCCTGAAGACGCTGCCCGAAGGCGTGGGCGTGTCCGACGGCATCAAGCAGGCACTGAAGGCGCTGGTGCGCTAACCAGCGCTAGGCCGTCTTGCCGTGCCGCAGGTAGCGCGGCGCCACGGCTTCCAGCCCCGTGGGCACCACGTGCAACTCGGGGGCTATCGGTCCGCCGCAGACGTTGTCGCGGCGCAGGGAATCCAGGTTGTCGCGCGACATCAGCGGCGTGCCCGGCATGCATTCGAACAGCCGGGCCTGCATGCGCCCCACCCCCATCGGAATGCTGATGACCGGACGCGGATGGCCGCTCCAGGCGGCGCACAGCCGTGCGATCTCGCCCAGCGTGTAGACCTGCGGCCCGCCCAGTTCATAGGTCTTGCTGCAGGTGTGGGTGTCTGCCAGCGCGTTGACCATGGCAGTCACCACATCGCCCACATAGATGGGCTGCATGCGCGCATTGGCGCCTGCCAGCGGCAGCACCGGCAGCCAGCGCGCCAGCGACGCGAACATATTGGTGAAGTTGTCGTCGGGGCCGAAAAGCACCGACGGGCGGAATATGGTCCAGCCGATATCGCCGCGGTCTTGGTAGGCCGCCTTGATGGCGGCTTCGCCGTCGCCCTTGGAACGCTGGTACATGCTGTCGCCGCTGGAGTCGGCGCCCAGCGCGCTGACGTGCAGCAGGCGACGCACCCCATGGCGCACGCAGGCCTGCGCAATGCGTTGCGGCAAATGCACGTGGGCCCGCGCGAAGTCCGACCCGTACGGCCGGCCCAGGTTGCCATGCAGGATGCCCACCAGGTTCACGACGGCATCGCAGCCCCGGACCATGCCGTCGAGCGCGGCGTCGTCATGGATGTCCGCCTGCAGCAAGGTGACGGTGGGAAGTAATTGCAGGTCGCGTCCGCGTGCAATGAGCCGCGTGGGCACGACGATCTGATGCGGGTCCGCGCAAAGCCGTGCTACCAAGTGGCGGCCGATGAAGCCCGTGCCGCCAATGACAAGGATACGCATGGCGTAGCCTCCGGTTCGTCAGGATCGAGGTTCGATTCTGCCTTGCCAGGTCGGCAGGCGCAAGCGCGCGCAGCGCGCCCGCCGCGCGTGCCGCTTGATGCGCGTCAGCCCGCGAGCA
>DMTA01000318.1 GCA_003454835.1 Achromobacter sp.
CTGCCGCACGAGCATTTCATCAAGGGCAGGGAAGGGATGGAGGCGCACCGCCTGCGCCGGACCTGGCTGTTCGTGTTCGCGATCATGCTGCACAACCTGCCCGAGGGCCTGGCGATCGGCGTGGGCTATGCGGCGGGCGACCCCGTGCGCGGTACGGCGCTGGCCACCGGCATTGCGATCCAGGACATTCCCGAAGGGCTGGTCGTGGCGGTGGCCCTGCTGGCGGCCGGCTACAAGCGCACGTTTGCCGTGGCGCTGGGCATGCTGTCGGGGCTGATCGAACCCGTGGGCGCCGTGCTGGGCGCCGCCGTGGTCGGCTGGTCGGCGCCGCTCTTGCCATGGGGCCTGGGCTTTGCCGCGGGCGCCATGCTGTTCGTCATCAGCCACGAGATCATCCCGGAATCGCACCGCAAGGGGCACGAGGTCTACGCCACCTGCGGCCTGATGATCGGTTTCGTGCTGATGATGCTGCTGGATACCGCGCTGGGATAGCGCCGGCAGGCGTGCAACAGGCCTAGGCTTACCCCGGGCTTTCGTTGTATGCTTTCGGCGCTGTCACGCATGCTGCGGGAGAGAGCGGCCGAAGGCGTCAAGCCCGGCCGCCGCCGAAGGCGCAATTCGCCCAGAATCGCTCAGGTAACCGATACCGCGCAGGCTTGTCCCGTCCCGCATTTGCCGCCATTGCCGGCCATGCGGACGCGGCAAAACAGCACTCTGGAGAGACCTGGCGCCGCGCCCTGAACAGGGACACTGCGAGCAGCCCAGGCGCCGAAGGTGCAAACCCGCCACGCGGGGCAACTCTCAGGCAAAAGGACAGAGGGGCGGAAGATTCAGCCGTTGCGCGGGCGCCGTCCGCCCGCAACCAGCGGCATTCCGTAACCCTGGCATCGCTGCCGTCCCGGAGTTCCCCGCATGTCCGCATCCCTCAAACGCACCCCGCTCGCCGAAGAACACATCGCCGCCGGCGCCCGCATGGTCGATTTCGGCGGCTGGGACATGCCGCTCGCCTACGGTTCGCAGCTCGAAGAGCACCACGCCGTGCGCCAGGATGCCGGCATGTTCGACGTCTCGCACATGCTCAACGTCGACGTGACGGGGCCCGATGCCTTCGCCTTCCTGCAGCGCCTGGTCGCCAACGACGTCGCCAAGCTGACGGTGCCGGGCAAGGCGCTCTACAGCTGCATGCTGAACCCGCAGGGCGGCGTCATCGACGACCTCATCATCTACTTCTTCGCTGCCGACGAATGGCGCGTGGTCGTCAACGCAGGCACGGCCGACAAGGACGTGGCGTGGATGCAGCGCGTCAAGCAGGCCGGCGCGTTCGACGTGACCATCGCCCCGCGCCGCGATCTGGCCATGGTGGCTGTGCAGGGCCCCAACGCCCGCGCCAAGGTCTGGGCCGCCCGCCCGGCCTGGCAAGCCGCCAGCGAACCGCTGACCCCCTTCGTCGCTGCCCGCGTGGGCGACGACACGCTGGTCGCCCGCACGGGCTACACCGGCGAAGACGGTTTTGAAATCGTCCTGCCCGCGGCTGAAGTCGTGCAACTGTGGCGCGACCTGATCGCCCAGGGCGTGCGTCCGGCAGGCCTGGGCGCGCGCGACACGCTGCGCCTGGAAGCCGGCATGAACCTGTACGGCCAGGACATGGACGAACTGACCCACCCCGGCGAAGCCGGCCTGACCTGGACCGTGTCCGGCAAGAACGCCGAGCGCCGCTTCATCGGCCGCGATGCGATCGAACAATTCGCCAAGCCCGCCACCTTCATCGGCCTGAAGCTGCAGGAACGCGGCGTCATGCGCGCGCACATGGCCGTGCGCACCGCGCAGGGCGTGGGCGAGCTGACCAGCGGCACCATGTCGCCCACGCTGGGCGTGTCGATCGGCTTTGCCCGCCTGCCCCAAGGCGTGGCGCCGGGCGATACGGTCGAGGTCGACATCCGCGGCAAGTGGGTGCCCGCCGTGGCGTGCAAGCTGCCCTTCGTGCGTAACGGCAAAGCCGTCGAACACTCGTAAACTCGAACCTCGCGCGTGCACCGGCCCGACCCGGGCACCGGACGCCCGCGCGAGGCGCGCAACACCATTCATCTACCCGCATTCCCTCAGGAGTTCCCATGAGTCTGCCCACCGATCGCAAGTACACCGAGTCCCATGAATGGGTCAAAGCCGAGGGCGACGTGTTCGTCGTCGGCATCACCGACACCGCCCAGGAGCAACTGGGCGATCTGGTCTTCGTTGGCGACGTGAACGTCGGCGCGAAGCTGAGCGCGGGCGAAACCGCCGGCGTGGTTGAGTCGGTCAAGGCCGCCTCGGACATCTACGCGCCCGTGTCCGGCGAAATCGTTGCCTTCAACGAAGAGCTGGAAAGCAACCCCAACCTGATCAACGAATCGGCCTTCACCGCCTGGATCTTCAAGATCAAGCCGGACAACGCCGCCGACGCCGACAAGCTGCTGGACGCCGCCGGCTACGAAGCCGTCGCCAACGGCTGATGCCGCACGCGGGGGAGCGGGCCGTTGCGGCGCCGCCTCCCTCGCCGCACGCAATACCGTCCGTTCGCAGGACGACACCCGCTACCCCCGAGATCCCCCCATGTCGCGCGCCCTAGACACCCATACCGACTTCATTCCCCGCCACATCGGCCCCTCCGACGCCGACCAGGCCGCCATGCTTGCCGTGATCGGCAGCGACAGCCTGGACGCCCTGATCGAAGAAGTCGTACCCCCCAAGATCCGCAGCAAGGAACCGCTGGCGCTGCCCGCGTCGCGCAGCGAAGCCGACGTGCTGGCCGAACTGAAGCAGGTGGCGGGCCGCAACAAGGTCTACCGCAGCTACATCGGGCAGGGGTACTACGGCACGCAGACGCCCAACGTGGTGTTGCGCAACATTCTGGAAAATCCCGCCTGGTACACGGCCTATACGCCCTACCAGCCCGAGATCTCGCAGGGCCGTCTTGAAGCCCTGCTGAATTACCAGACGATGGTCGCGGACCTGACGGGTCTGGACATCTCCAATGCCTCGCTGCTTGACGAAAGCACCGCCGCCGCCGAAGCGATGACGCTCGCGCGCCGCAGCGCCAAGTCCAAGAGCCCGGTGTTCTTCATCTCGCGCCACGTGCATCCGCAGACCATCGAAGTCGTGCGCACGCGCGCCGAGGGCCTGGACATCGAGATCCGCATCGGCGACGAAGCCGAAGGCCTGCCCGAGTGCTTTGGCGTGCTGCTGCAGTACCCGCACAGCACGGGGTCGGTGTCCGACTATCGCAAGCTGGCCGAAGCCGCCCACGCGCAAGGCGCCGTGGTCGCGTGCGCGACCGATCTGCTGGCGCTGGCCGTGCTGGCCGCG
>DMTA01000502.1:0-3644 GCA_003454835.1 Achromobacter sp.
TCGCCGTAGGCCTCGCCCGCGCCGACGCTGCCTTGCGCGGCTACCAGGCGGTAGAACCCCAGGTCGCTCACCGTCAGTCGCACGCATGGTTCGCCTCGGCCCAGCGTGACGCTGCCCAGGCAGTCCTCGATCTGCAGCCGGCCGAAGTCCAGCGCCGCCAGGCTGGCGATCAAGCGCTGGCGCAACAGCCGGTCGAGCGGACCGGCGCGGCGGCTGGCAGCGATCGATGCATGTTCCGAAGGCGTCATGGGTTTCATCGCGGTTCTCCGTTGGGCGTGCGGGGATGGTCGTGGACGGGATTGCGCTTGAGCCACAGGCGCAGCGCCTGCCAATGGATCGCGCCGATGACCTGCAGCGTCATCAACGGGTAGCGCCACAGCAGGCGCGCCAACGCCGCGCCGTCCAGGACGCGGCGTTGCAGATCCAGGCGCGCGTCGAACTGCGCCACGCCCTCCTGGCTGACCCTCATGTGCACCCGCAGGTCGTCGGCGGGCAGGGTGAAGCGCCAGTCGTAGGCGCAGTCCATGGGCATGAAGGGCGACACGTGAAAGCGCTTGTCGAAACGCCAGGCCAGCACATCGCCCTCACGCTCGGCGGCGGCGGCCGGCAGCACCACGCAATGGCGCTGCTTCCACGGCGTATTGGTGATCTCCGCGACGATCGCCGCCAGCGTCCGGCCGTCGGCGTCAAAGCAGTAATAGAAGCTCACGGGATTGAAGACGTAGCCGGCGTAGCGGGGGTGCGCCAACAGGCGGATGGGCCCCGCGGGCACGTCTCCCAGGTGCGCACGCAGACGTTGCCGCACCGCCTGCGCCAACGGCAGACCTTCACCGGCGTCCAGATAATCGGCCCGGCGCCACTGCGCCAGATTGGGCCGCTCCACGGACCACAGCCAACGGTCCTGGAACACGCGGTCGATCTCGTCGAGGTCCAGGTAAAGCTGCGCCATGCGGTAGCCAAAGCCATGCGCGTGCGGATGGTGACGCCGATGAGTAACCCGGCCCTCGTAGACGGCGCTTTGCTGGGTCATGCCGCCTCCCGCGCCCAAACCCGCGGCTGATCAAGGATGCCGTGCACCACGTCCAGCGCGCTGGCCACGCCGTCTTCATGAAAGCCCCAACCCCAATAGGCGCCGGCGTACCAGCTGCGCCGCTGCCCCGAGATCTCGCCCCGGCGCGCCTGGGCCGCCACCGATTCATGCGTGTACACGGGATGGTGATAACGCATGCGCGCCAGCACCGAGTCCGGATCGATGGCATCGCCGCGGTTCAGCGTCACGATGAAGGGCCGCGGCGACGTGACGCCCTGCAGCAGGTTCATGCAATAACTGACCGAACACGGCGCGTCGGGATCGGCCGGCACGTAGGCGTTCCAGGCGGCCCAGGCCTTGCGCTGGCGCGGCAGGAGGCGCGCGTCGGTGTGCAACACCACGTCGTTGTCCTGATAGGTGATGGCGCCCAGAATCTCGCATTCCTGTGGCGACGGGTCTGCCAGCAGCGCCAGCGCCTGATCGCTGTGGCAGGCAAAGATCACTTCGTCATGCTGCTCCTGGCCATCGCGCGTCATCACCTGCACGCCGCCCGGCAGACGCCTGACGCCGCGCACGGCGCAGTTCAGCCGCTCGCGCACCGTCCATTGCCGGCGCATGGCGTCGATGTAGCGGCGCGATCCGCCCTGCACTACGCGCCACTGCGGCCGGCCGCTCACGCGCAGCATCTGGTGGTTCGCCATGAACCGCACCAGGTATCGCGCCGGAAACTCCAGGATGCGAGACGCCGGCGACGACCAAAGCGCCGACGCCATCGGAATCAGGTGATCGGTGCGGAACGCCTCGCCGTAACGGTGTTGCGCCAGGTATTCGCCCAGCGTGGGTCCCGGCTCCGGCGCGCGCAACAGCGCGGGCGCCTCCCGGTAAAAGCGCATCAGGTCGCGCACCATGCCCAGGAAGCGCGGCGACAGCAGGTTGCGCCGCTGGCAGAACAACGTGTCCAGCGAGGTGGCGTTGTAGGCCAGATCGTCTGCCTGCTTGTGCACCGAAAAGCTCATGGTGGTGGGCTGCGACGGCACATCCAGCTCCGCCAGCAACGCGGTGAAATTCGGGTAATTAAGCGGGTTGTGGACGATGAATCCGGTATCCACTGCATAGCGCCGGCCGCCCTGCTCGACCTGATGCGTGTGCGTATGCCCGCCCAGGTAATCGTTGGCCTCGTACAGCGTCACGTCGTGATCGCGGCCCAGCTTCCAGGCGCAGACCAGCCCCGCGATGCCCGAACCGATGATGGCGATACGCATGTTCACTCCTTGGCGGCGGCCAGCGCCCAAGCCGGCACCGCCTTCAGGTCCCAGATGAGGCCGGTGGCCGCCAGCAGGCGCAGGCCGTACCAGGTGATGTCGATCTCGCGCGCACGAAAGCCCTGACGCGCCGATCCCGGATAGAAGTGATGGTTGTTGTGCCAGCCCTCGCCGAACGTCAGCAGCGCAAGCCAGGCGTTATTGCGGCTGTCGTCTGCGGTGTCATAGCGCCGCTTGCCGTAGCGGTGCGCCAGCGAGTTGATGGTGACCGTGGCGTGGAACAGGGCCACGGTGGAAATGAAAAAGCCCCACACCAGAAGCTGCGGCCCATCGGTACCCAGGCCGGGCGCCACGCGTGCCAACAGTTCGCCCAACCCGTAGCACCCCAGCGCCAGCGCCAGCGGCGCCGCCGCATCGAATCGATCAAGCCAGCGCAGTTCGGCGAAGCCGCGCAGGTCCGGCACGCGCGCGAGGTCGGTGGCGAAGNNCAGGAACCAGCCCATGTGGCTCCACCAGAAGCCGTGACGGCGCGGCGAGTGCAGATCATGCGCATCGTCGGCATGGCGATGGTGGTGGCGATGATGGGCCGCCCACCACAGCGGTCCGCGCTGCGCGCACGAGGCGCCCAGCACGGCGAACACCAACTGCATGCCGCGCGAGGTGCGGAACGTGCGATGCGAGAAGTAGCGGTGATAGAAGGCGGTCAGCGCAAACATGCGCACCGCGTAGAGCGCCCCCGCCAGCGCCAGCGCAACCGGCGACACGCCGGTCCACAGCACACCCAGGCAGCCTGCGTGCAGCAAGGCGAAAGGCAAGGCGCGGGTCCAGTCGATGCGATCGGGATCGCCGCCCGGCGCGTCCTGCGCCTGCGTATCGACCCAGCGCCGCATCGAAGCGGTCCAGCCGGTAAGAATGGAGCGCATCATGTCGTCCTATGCGAAACGTGTGGGGATATACGGGCGCGATGTGGTATCGGATGCGTAGGTGAATACCCTTATTGGCGATGCGCCGCACGGCAGCAACCATCGCGAAAAACGCGATCGCATCGTCGTTCACCTATGGGGAGGAGCAGGGGCGAGCGACGAACGCGCTGACGTCGTCGAGCACAGGTGCGCGCCAGCGCAGCGGCCGCGAGAGCGCCCCCACCAGCAGCTTGTGGCCCAGATCGGGGTACTGCACCAACTGCGCACACGCGCCCGAATCCTGCAAGGCGTGCGCCAGGCTGACGCTGTTGCGGCGCGGATCGACCGTCGTGTCGGCAGTGCCGGTCAGCAGCAGGCCCGGTGGCGCGCGGCGGCTCACATGGTGAATGGGTTGGGAATCGGCCGGCGTGTCCGGATAGCCGAACACCG
>DMTA01000502.1:3767-4798 GCA_003454835.1 Achromobacter sp.
CCCCGCCCGCACGCCGCGGGCCACGATGGGCAGGAAGTCATAGGGGCCGGCCAACCCGATCCAGCCGGCCAGGGTCGCGGGGCTGGAACCGGCGCCGCCCAGCCAGCGCCCATCCAGCGCCAGCATGGCCGCGATGTATCCGCCCGCGCTGTGGCCCGCGACGAACACGCGCGCCGGATCTCCGCCATAGGCGCCGATATGGCGCTGCGTCCACGCGACCGCCATGGCGGCATCACGCAGGAAGGCGGGAAAGCCGACTTCTGGATAGAGACGGTAGTCGGCAACAACGGCCACCATGCCGCGCGCCGCCAGCGCGTCGCCCACGAACCGGTAGTCCGCGCGTTCACCGCTGCGCCAGCCACCGCCGTAGAAGAAAACCACCACGGGCGCGTCCGTCGCGCCAGGTGGCCGGTAGACGTCCAGGCGCTGACGCGGCAATGTACCGTAAGCAATGTCCGCCGTGACGCCGGTGGCGTCCTCAGGCACAGCGCCATTGAGCAGCGTCAACGGTGAACAGGCGGCCAGCAGGCCCAGGGCCAACGCGGCCACGGCCATGATGGCAAGCAGCCCGCGCGGGCAGGCGGCGATCCAGGAAGACATGAGGCACTCCGCAACGGAACACCCCTCTATACGCGGCCCGGCCCGCTTTGGATGCGGCTCAGATCTTGAGCACGTCGCCCTTCATGATGACCGGTCCGGTGGGCTTGCCCGACGGCGATCCACCCGGCGGTTCGAGCGTGATGGCCAGGGTCTGCCCCCCCTCCAAGCCTTGGGCGCGGGGCGGCAACGCCGTCAAGCCTTCGGGCGCCACCACCCCGACGGATATCGGCGCCTGTCCCGGCGGAATCACCCAGAGCTCCAGGGCCTTGCCATCGGCGCGCGAAGCCAGATCCTGCAAGGCATGCACGTGCAGGCCGCCGCGCTCGTCGGCGCGCACCACCAGCATGGCCTGCGCCTCGGGGCTTTGCAGCACGGCCATCAGTTGCGTACGCGCGGCGCGGTCAACCTGCATCGGGTAGATCGCTACCCCT
>DMTA01000038.1 GCA_003454835.1 Achromobacter sp.
CGTGCAGATCCTTGCGACGTATGCCGGCAAGCGCCAGCCGCTGGGCGTGGGCTCGGGCGGCATGGCGCTGCTGGCCGCCCTGCCCGACGACATCGCGCGCGGCATCGTCGAACGCAATTCGGGCAGGCTGGACGAGTACGGCGGCATGACGCCCCAGGAAATGTTCCGCCTCATCGAAAACACGCGCGCGCGCGGCTATTCGGTGGTGGGCAACCACGCGGTGCGCGGCGCGCTGGGCGTGGGTTGCGCGCTGCTGGACGCGCAGGGCGCACCCCTGCTGGCCGTCAGCGTCACCGCCATCATCGACCGCATGCCGGCGCAGCGACAGCGCGAGATCGCGGGCTGGATCAAGACGGAGCTGGCACGGCTTGCCATGCCGGCCTGATTGGCGGGTTGCCGGGGCGAGCCTGGGCAGACTTCAGGCCACAAAGCCGTCATGTCGAGAAGCCGATAGACCAAGAAGCGGTCATGCCGTCACGCCCTCGAACAAGAAATGGGCGCCTCACAAGAGGCGCCCATTTTCATGGCTGACACATTCAAACCCGCAATCAGGAAGCCGCAGCGCCCGTCTTGGGGTTCTGGATCTCGC
Organism: Achromobacter sp.; assembly: GCA_003454835.1. Lineage (GTDB taxonomy): Bacteria > Pseudomonadota > Gammaproteobacteria > Burkholderiales > Burkholderiaceae_B > Achromobacter. The sequence continues at coordinate 590 of DMTA01000038.1, forward strand.
GCAGCGGGATCGGGGCCTGGAAACCGGCCTCTTCGAGCGAGCGGCGGATCTCCTGGTACAGGCTCCAGCGCAGCTCCCAATACTTGCCCGACTCGGCCCACACGCGCACGTTCACCGTGACGCCGTTTTCCTTGTAGTCGAACACCTTCACCTGCGGCGCCGGATCCTTCAACGCATCGGGACGCGCGTCCACGATCTGTTGCAGTTTGGCGACCACCGCATCCAGGTCATCGCCATAACGAACCGGCACCGGAATATCCAGGCGGCGCGTCTTGTTGCGGCTGTAGTTGGTGATCGTGGCGTTCCAGACCGTGCTGTTGGGCAGCGTCATGTGGATGCCGTCACCCTGCACGAGGCGCGTCAGAAAGAGGCCCACTTCCTCGACCGTGCCGTCCGCGCCGGAGCTGAGCGCGATGTACTCGCCGGCGCGGATCGGACGCAGGATCAGCAGCATGATGCCGGCCGCAATGTTCTGCAGCGTGCCCTGCAAGGCCAGACCGACGGCAAGACCCGCGGCGCCCAGCACCGCGATCAGGCTGGCCGTCTGCACGCCAAAGCGCGCCAGCACCGCGATCACCGTGAAGATGCGCACCGCCCACATCACGGTCGTGGAAAACATGGGCACGATCGTGGGATCGATCTTGGGCGACCGCGTGGCAGCCCGGCGAACCCAACCGCCCAGCAGCGACGACACCCACCAGCCAATGCCGAGAATGAGCAAGGCGACGAGCAGATTGATGCCCATATCCATCAGCCTCGGGGCCCAGACATAGAACTCTTTTACGGCCTCATCCATGGAGGAACCTCCTGCGAAAAAATCGACGGAAGAATGTATCAGAAGCGGCTTGCGCAAAGCGGCGCGGCGGCCGACGGGAGTGTCAGGCTTTGTAAAGCGGAGCAGCGCGAGCCAGCGCGGGGAACGATGTCGGACTGATTCGGGTGTCTGACACCGGCACCAGCACCAGCACCAGCACCAGCACCAGCACGCAGCATAGGTCTTGCCGCACCGTGAGGTAAAGCCGCGTTAAGCAGGCACGATGCGGAAGTGGTTGTCCCAGGAGACATCGCGCGACGGGGGCAGGACCGGTTTTTCCTGGCCTTGCGCGTCGGTACGGATCATCGCGCCCAACCCGCTGCTGACCAGGAAGCCCGCTTTCCCGGCGGGCGCGACGCCGCAGCCATCGGCAAGCGTGGTGGTCCCCAGGCACTTGCCGCTGGCGGCGTCCCAATAGATCACCTGCCCGCCAACCGGACTGGACGTGGCCACGATGGCGCCAGCGGCGTCGACCGTCACGGAACCGACGTAGTTGCGCATGTTGCGCAGCGTCTCGGCCGGGCCTTCGAACAGTTCCAGCGCCGCGCCGCGGCGATGGCGGCCGACCAGCGCGGGACGATCCGCTGCCGGGCCCATGTATTGGCAACCGAACCACACCGCGCCGTCGGCCGCCAGGGCCAGGTGCCGGATCGACAGCCGGTGCAGCGCCGGCGCAAGCTCCACCTTTTCCAGCAGTTGCCCCGAGGCCGCGTCGATATACGCGAGCGACGGCCGCATGGTGTCCAAATTCAGTTCCAGCTTGCCGTAGTCAGGGTGCGTCAGGATGCCGCCGTTGGCCACGCACAGCGTCTTGCCGTCGGGCATCAACACGACCTCGTGCGGACCGATGCCGCCGGAATCGAACTCGCCCACGCGCCGGTAGCCGCCGCCGGGCGTGGCGTCGTACAGACCCAGCACGCCGCGCCCGCCCTCGAAGTCGTTTTCCGTCGCGGCCAGCAGGCGGCCGCCTTGCACGAAGGCGCCGTGGCCGAAGAAATGCCGGTCCTCGGGCAGCGGCAAGGCCGCGGGCTCACCGCCTTCCAGCGAAAAGCCCAGCGCAAAAAAACCGGGTTGACGACCGAACACCACGGCGCGGCGCGCGTCGGCGTCGATCGCAAAACTGTGCCCGCGTGCAGGCATGGGGATCGCCAGGCGATCACGGCCGGTCTCGTCCAGCACCACCGCCTCGTCGCGGCCGCCGCGTTTGCGCGCGGTCAGGTACAGCGGTCCGCCATCGGCCGGCAGCGCGGCGCGCGCGGCGGTGGACGACAGGCCCAGCGCCACGGCCAGC
>DMTA01000577.1 GCA_003454835.1 Achromobacter sp.
CCAGCCGCTGGGATGGGTCATGGTCGGCGGGCTGCTGGTCAGCCAGGTGCTGACGTTGTTCACCACACCCGCCGTGTACCTGTTCTTTCACCGGCTGGGCCACCGCCGCGATGACCCCGCGCCGGCCGCCAACGCCGAAGGCCCGGTGAAATGATCCGCGCATTGCTGCACCGGCCGGTCGCCTGCATTTTCCTGGCGCTGGCGCTGACGCTGCTGGGCGCCGTGGCGTGGCGGCTGCTGCCGGTGGCGCCCTTGCCGCAGGTGGATTTTCCGACCATCGAAGTGCGGGCCGACCTGCCCGGCGCCAGCCCCGAAAGCATGGCCAGCACGGTCGCCGCGCCGCTGGAAAGGGCGCTGGGCAGCATTGCGGGCGTCAGCTCGATGAGCTCGTCCAGCAACCAGGGCTCGACGCGGGTGCAGCTGCAATTCGACCTGGACCGCAACATCGACGAAGCCGCCCGCGACGTGCAGGCCGCCATCAACGCCGCACGCGCCGAACTGCCGGCCGGCATGCCCGGCAATCCCAGCTATCGCAAGGTCAACCCGTCGCAGGCGCCCATCATGGCGCTGGCGCTCAGCTCCGCCACGCGTCCCGCCGGCCAGCTGTACGACCTGGGATCCACCGTGCTGGCGCAGAAGATCTCGCAGATCAGCGGCGTGGGCGAAGTGACGATGGGCGGCAGCTCGCTGCCGGCAGTGCGCGTCCAGGTCAATCCGAACGCGCTGGCGCATTACGGCGTGGCGCTGGACGACGTGCGCGAAGCGATATCGAACGCCGCCCCCATGGGCCCGCAAGGCCAGCTTGATTCGGCCGGCCAGCGATGGGAAGTCGGCACGCCCGAACAGCCGCGGCGCGCGCAGGACTACGACAGCCTCATCGTGCGCTACCAGGACGGCGCCGTGATCCGGCTGTCGCAGGTGGCGCGCGTCAGCGATTCGGTCGAGAACCGCTACAGCAGCGGCTTTCACAACCGCAACCCGGCGGTCGTGCTCACCATCAGCCGCCAGCCGGGCTCGAACATCATCGAGACCATCGATGCCATCAACCAGGCCTTGCCGGGCCTGCGCCAACTCATGCCGGCCGACGTCGACCTGACCGTGGCGCTGGACCGCTCGCCGGGCATCAAGGCCACGCTGCGTGAAGCGCACATCACACTGGCGCTGGCGGCCGGGCTGGTCATTCTGGTGGTGTGGCTGTTCCTCGGCAATGCGCGCGCCGCGGCAATTCCCAGCGTGGCGATTCCGGTCTGCCTGATCGCCACCTTTGCCGTCATGTATGCGTGGGGCTTTTCGCTGAACAACCTGTCGCTGATGGCGCTGATCGTGGCAGCGGGGCTGGTGGTGGACGACGCCATCGTCGTCCTGGAAAACATCTCGCGCCATCTGGAGCGCGGGCTTACCCCGATCAAAGCCGCCCTGCGCGGCGTGCGCGAAGTGGGCTTCACACTGGTTGCGATGACCGTGGCGCTGAGCGTCGTGTTCGTGTCGATCCTGTTCATGGGCGGCCTGGTGGAACGGCTGTTCCGCGAGTTCTCGATCACGTTGGTAGCGGCCACCGTGATCTCGCTGGTCGTGTCCGTGGCCATCATTCCGGCGCTGTGCGCGCGCTGGCTGCGGCCCGTCAGTCACGCCGCGGCCAAGCCCTCGCGCATGCAGGCGGTGTTTGCCCGCATTCACGACTGGTATGGCGTGTCGCTATCGCGCGTTCTGGGCCACGCGCGCCTGACGTTGCTGCTGCTGGCCGGCGTCGTCGGGCTTAACGTCTATCTGTACGTCCAGGCGCCCAAGGGCTTTCTGCCGGTGCAGGACACCGGCCAGCTTATGGGCTTTGTGCGCGGCGACGACGGTTTCTCGTTTCAGGTCATGCAGCCCAAGATCGACCAGTACCGGCAGCTTGTGCTCCAGCACCCGGCGGTCGACGATGTTATCGGCTACAACGGCGGCGGCCTGGGCATCAGCAATTCGCTGTTCCTCATCCGCTTGAAGCCGGCCGCCCAACGCAAGGAGTCGTCCACCGAGGTCATCAACTGGATGCGCACCAACGCGCCAGCGGTGCCGGGCGGCATGTTCTTCCTGAACGTGGACCAGGACCTGCGCATGCCCGGCGGCTTCGGCAACTCCGGCGACCATGAACTGGCGATCATGGCCAGCGACGTGCCGGCGCTGCGGGAATGGGCGCGCAAGATCTCCAAGGCGATGCAGGAGATTCCCGAGCTGCGCGATGTCGACGTGCAAGGCGACGGCGCGACGCAGCAGGTCGTGATCGACATCGACCGCAGCGCGGCGCAGCGCCTGGGCGTGGACATGGACACCATCAGCAGCGTGCTGAGCAATTCGTTCAGCCAGCGGCAGGTCGCGACGCTGTACGACGCGATGAACCAGTACCGCGTCGTGCTGGAACTGGACCCGCGCTACACCGAAGATCCGGAAGTCCTGGAGCAGGTGCACGTCGTGGCTGCCGACGGCAACCGCGTTCCGCTGACCGCGTTCGCCACCTACGACAACGGGCTGGTCAACGACCGCGTCTACCACGATGGCCTGTTTGCCGCCGTGTGGGTCGGATTCTCGCTGGCGCCGGGGGTGTCGCTGGAACAGGGCTTGGCGGCCATCGATGCCGCAACGGCCAAGCTGATGGTGCCCTCGTATATCCAGACCCGCCTGGGCGGCGATGCACGCAACTTCCAGCAGAGCCTGCAAGACCAGCCCTGGCTGATCCTGGGCGTGCTGGTCGCCATCTACCTGGTGCTGGGCATTCTTTACGAAAGCCCGCTGCATCCGCTGACGATCCTGTCCACGCTGCCGTCGGCCGGCGTCGGCGCGCTGCTGGCGCTGCGGCTGGCCGGCATCGAGTTCACCCTGATCGCCCTGCTGGGGCTGTTCCTGCTGGTGGGCATCGTCATGAAGAACGCCATCCTGATGATCGACTTTGCCCTCAGCCTGGAGCGGCGCGAAAACCTGACGCCCGAACAGGCCATCCACCGCGCCGCCATGCTGCGCCTGCGGCCCATCGTCATGACCAACCTGGCGGGCCTGTTGGGCGCCCTCCCCCTGGTGCTGGGCATGGGCGAAGGGTCGGAATTGCGCCGCCCGCTGGGTGTGGCAATCGTTGGCGGGCTGATGATCAGCCAGTTCCTGACGCTCTATACGACGCCGATCGTGTATCTGGCACTGGAGCGGTTGCGGACGGGAGCTCGGACCGGGACGCGCGGACGGCGCGCCGTCGGCAGCGGGCAGGCAGAATGAACAAATCAAAAAAATCCTACAGCGTCGAATATCCCGATACATGACAATTTGTGCTGGCATTTTTCACCAGAGGCGCACGCCGCCGCCCGCGCCAGCACCTACACATGTACACGCAGAAAATCGGCTATCTCGAATTCCGGTACGGCGCCGACCCCAAGCGCCAGACCGCAAACGTCGGCGACAGTATTCAATCCATCGCGGTGCGACGCCTGCTCAAACGGCTCGCCATTGACGAGGCCAATATCGTTGGCGTCGACCGGGATTCTCTGAAGCAGTACGCGGGACCGCCCGTGAAGCTCATCATGAACGGCTGTTTCAACGAACGCTGTTTTCCCCTGCCCTCGCAGATCACCCCGATCTTCTTCGGCTTCAATGCGGAATCCGAATCGGTCATCACGAAGAACAAGGAACTGTTCAAGCGACATCAGCCCATCGGTTGCCGGGACAATGCCACGAAGCAGATGTTCGACAGACACCGCATTACGGCATACGTGACGGGCTGTGCGACGCTGACGCTGGACCGGCGCACCGAAGCCGCGGATATCGCGGCCGCGCCGGTCATCGCGTTCGGGGCGGGGTCCGGCGTCCTCCAGCAAAAGCTGCTCGAAATTATCCCGAAGCCTCTCCTTGAACATGCACGCCTCATCTACCAACGGGAACCCGTCCGCGAAATACCGTTGAGCGACGATTCGGTTGGCAAAATGAACACGTTGGCACACACGTATCTGGACGTATACACGAAAGCGTCGGTGGTCGTGACACCGCTGCTTCACGTTGCAAGTCCCTGTGTCGCCATGGGCATTCCCGTGGTGCTGGCTCGGCGCGACAGGGACGACCGGTTTACGGCAATTGACCGGCTGCTCCCGGTGTATACGCCTACCGAGTTTTCTTCAATAGACTGGCGGGGTCGCCCCCTCGACATCGAGCCGTTGAAAAGCGCCATGCTCAATGTGGCGCGGCACTTGCTCGACGACCTGAAGCCCGCGGACGACGACCTGGCCACGCTGTCGAAATGCTATGCGTCCCGCCCGGTACTGCAGCCGCCCAAAACGTCGAAGCGCCGCTGGCGTCTTCGGAACCTTTTCGGCAAGCGCTGACAGCACTGGCGAAACCGCCACTACCGCGCTGGGGCCGCCTTGATGCTTTACCTTTCGCTGGCAGCGGCAACGAAAGGTGAATAGAATCGATCACACAAGAGCTGGCGGATCCACCCCGGCGTTCGAAGTCGCCGTCTGCGGGTTCGTTCGGGTAACGCGGTTGCCGTCTCGCACGGCATGACCGCGTTGGCGCCCGGCGCTCCGGTGTCCAGAGCGCGCGATGGTATCCCCTCGCCCGCATGGACAGTTGCAGTTTGGCCTCTGACAGACCTGGTGCCCAATGTGGCCGATGACTTGTTCGAATCGACTGCTGCTGACCGGCGTGCTGTGCCTGGCCGGTTGCGTGCAGGTGGGGCCCGACTTCGAGCCCCAGCGTGTCGACTGGTCCAGCCAGTGGGACACGCCCGCGCTGCAACAGGCCACCGAATCCGGCGCCCACCCGGATGCCCGGCAATGGTGGCGCATCTTTGACGACCCCGTTCTTGAATCCCTGATCGCCCAGGCCGACGCGCACAATCCGGGCGTGCAGGTGGCCGGCCTGCAGATCATGGAGGCGCGCGCCCAACTTGGCATTGCCCGCAGCGGGCTATATCCGCAATCCCAGGTTGTCGGTGCGGACGCGCTGTACCAGCATCGGTCATCGCGCTCGTCGGAAGGCAATCCGCGGCCCAGCAGCTTCTGGCAATACAGCGCGGGCTTCACGATCGGCTGGGAGCTGGATTTCTGGGGCCGTTTCAGCCGCGCCGTCGAATCCGCGGACGCCGCCTACTTCGCGGCCGAGGCCAATCGCGAAGACGTGCTGGTGCTGCTGCACGCGCAGGTCGCCGAAAGCTATTACGCGCTGCGCACGGCCGAGGCGCGGCTGCGCATTGCCCGCGACAATGCCGCCATCCAGAAGCGTAGCTACGAGATCACCGAGCGCCTTTTCACCAGCGGCGAGACCGACGAACTGGACCTGCAGCAGGCGCGCACGCAGTACCTTGGTACGCTCAGCACCATCCCGGAGTTCGAAAGCCAGATCGCGCGCACCCGCAACGCGCTGGCGGTGCTGGTCGGCAAGCCGCCCGGCCCCATGCCGGCGTTGCCCGACCTGACGGCCCGGGAGGCCGTGATCCCGCTGATAGACCGGGCGGTGCTGCAGGACGTGCCCGCCAACCTGCTGCTGCGGCGTCCGGACATCCGCGCCGCCGAGCTGCGGATCGCGGCGCAATCGGCGCAGGTGGGCGTGGCCAAGGCCGATCTCTACCCTTCGTTGACCCTGCTGGGCAGCATCGCCTGGACCGCGACGTCACTGGCCGGCACGTCGGGCGGCGCGGCGCTGTTTGCCGGCCCCAGCCTGACCTGGAACGTGTTCGACCATGGCCGGATCACCAACACGGTCCGCCTGCAGGACGCGCGGTTGCAGCAGCTAATCGTCATCTACCAGGACGCCGTGCGCCAGGCGGCGCGCGAAGCCGACGACGCCGCCACCGGGCTGATCAAGGCGCTGGAGCGCGACGGCATCCTCTACGACTCTGCCCTGGCGGCCAAGCGCTCGTTGACGCTGGCGACCGCGCTGTACCGCGAGGGCTATTCCGACTTCCAGCGGGTACTGGACGCGCAGCGTGCGCTGGCGACGCAGCAGGACACGTATCTGGTGAACCGGGGCAACGCCGTGCGCGACCTGATCGCGCTGTACAAGGCGGTGGGCGGCGGCTGGTACAGCGACTAGCCCGTGATT
>DMTA01000511.1 GCA_003454835.1 Achromobacter sp.
GTCGTTGATGCCGTCGCCCACGAATGCCACCTTTCGCCCGCCTTCGCGCAGTGTCGTGATGGCCTGTACCTTGCCATCCGGCAGCACTTCGGCGCGCACTTCGTCGATGCCCAACTGGAGCGCGACCGCCTGTGCGGTGTGGCGATTGTCGCCTGTAATCATCGCGGTCTTCAGGCCCTGCGCGTGCAGCGCGGCGATGGCGGATACGGCCGAGGGCTTGACCGGATCCGTCACAGCCATCATGGCGGCCGCCTGGCCATCGATGGCGACGTAAATCGGCGTCTTGCCTTCGTTGCCCCAATCGGCGGCGCGCGCACCGAATGCGCTCACGTCGACGCCGCGTTCGGCCATCAGGCGCGCCGCGCCCGCCAGCACTTTACGGCCCGCCACGGTGGCCTCGACGCCAGCGCCGGTAATGGCGGCAAATCCCTCCACGGACAGCAGTTCGATCTTGCGTTCGGCGGCTGCGGCCACGATCGCAAGCGCGATCGGATGCTCGGAGCGCGCCTGCACGGACGCCACCCACTGCAGGACCTGCTGCGCGTCCTGGCCCGGCGACGGTTCCAGTTCGGTGAGCGTGGGCTTGCCCAACGTCAGGGTGCCCGTCTTGTCGAAGGCGACGACATTGACGTCTCGCAGCGTCTGCAACGCATCGCCCTGACGGAACAGCACGCCCATCTCGGCGGCGCGCCCCGTGCCCACCATGATGGACGTCGGCGTAGCCAGCCCCATGGCGCACGGGCAGGCAATGATCAGCACGGCCACTGCGTTGACCAGCGCATGCGACAGCACCGGCTCGGGACCAAGGAAGAACCACGCCAGGAAGGTGAGCAGGGCGGCCGCCATGACCGCCGGCACGAACCAGGCGGTCACCTGGTCCACCATCGCCTGGATCGGCAGCCGCGCGCCCTGAGCCGCTTCGACCATGCGGATGATCCGGGCCAGCATCGTGTCCGCGCCCGTGTGCGTGACGCGCAGCGTGAAGCTGCCCGACGTGTTCAGTGTTCCGCCGGTGGCCTGCATGCCCGGCTGCTTTTCCACCGGCACGGGCTCGCCCGTCAGCATGGATTCGTCGACATACGAGCTGCCTTCGATGATGTCGCCATCCAACGGAATCTTTTCGCCCGGGCGCACCATTACGATGTCACCGGTGCGCACGCGTTCGATCTCGATGTCCTGCGCCTGGCCGTCGCGCAGCACGCGGGCGGTGCGCGGCTGCAGTCCGATCAGCCGCTTGATGGCCGCGCCAGTCTTGCCCTTGGCGCGCGCTTCCAGCATGCGGCCCAGGAGGATCAGCGTGACGATGACTGCGGCGGCCTCGAAGTAGACGTTGCGCGCCGCGTCCGGCAGCAAGCCCGGCGCAAAGGTGGCGACGACGGAATAGCCCCAGGCCGCGCCGGCGCCCAGCGCCACCAGCGAATTCATTTCGGGCGCGCGGCGCCACAACGCTACGAGCCCCTTGGTGAAGAACTGCCGGCCCGGCCACACCAGCACGGCGGTGGTCAGCACAAATTGAAGCAGCCAGCTGTTCTGCTGGCCAATCGTGTTCGACACCCAGTGGTGCATGGCGGGAATCATGTGCGATCCCATCTCCAGCGCAAACACGGGCAAGGTCAGGACCAGCGCGGCGATGAATGCGCGTTGCAGACGATGTGCTTCGGCATCGCGGGCCTGCGACTGCCGTTCGGCGTGGTCATCCTGGGCGGCGATCGGACGCGCTTCGTAGCCCATCTTGCCGACGGCAGCGACCAGCGCCTGCGGCTCTGCAGCGGACGGATCGAAGGAAACCAGGGCGCGCTCGGTCGCAAGATTGACTTGCGCCTGCGCAACGCCGGGGACATTCGCCAGCGCTTTTTCGACGCGCTTGACGCATGATGCGCAGGTCATGCCTTCGATGGCGAGTTCCAATTCGGAAAATGAGGACGAGCGTGCTGCGTGCATGACTATCTCGGTCTGGATGGGAGCGCCCAGTTTCATCCTTCCCATCATGGGAAGGTCAAGCGCCATTCTACGCTTGACCTTGACATGATGGGAACGTTTAACCTGCCCGACATGGTGGCTCAAGGGCCGCCCGTCAAATTTTTGGAGAAAACCATGAGCATCGCTTTCCAAGTGCCCGACATGACCTGCGGCCATTGCGTGAAAACCATCACCGGCGCGGTGACTGAGGCTGTCCCGGGCGCCGTGGTCGTTGCGGATCTACCTGCGCACCTCGTCACCATCACCGGCACGGACCAGGCCGACAAAGTAGAAGCCGCCATCCGCGACGCGGGCTACGAGCCTTCTCGCGTCTGAAGACGAGAAGCGTGGTTTGTGATAGCTTCAATCTTTCCGTAGAAATCGCTTCATCGCTTTAAGCTATCAATCAATTTAATTAATTAAATTAGATTAATTGATAGTTCAGATTTATGATTCTTTTCATGGCGGGCCAGAAACCCGCCACTTAAGTTAGCAAACCAAGGAGAGAATCGAATGCTGCAAAACCGCGAAGGCCAACGTGTTCCGAATGTGACGTTCCCCGTTCGTGAGGACAACACGTGGAAGAAGGTCACGACCGACGACCTGTTCAAGAACAAGACGGTCGTGGTCTTCTCGCTTCCCGGCGCTTTCACGCCGACCTGCTCGTCCACCCACCTGCCGCGCTACAACGAACTGGCTCCCGCGTTCTTCGCCGCCGGCGTCGATAGCATTGTCTGCGTGTCGGTCAACGACACCTTCGTCATGAACGAATGGGCCAAGGACCAGGAATCGGCCAACATCACGCTGCTGCCCGACGGCAACGGCGCCTTCACCGAAGGCATGGGCATGCTGGTCGACAAGAGCGATCTGGGCTTCGGCAAGCGCAGCTGGCGCTATTCCATGCTGGTCAAGGACGGCGTCGTCGAAAAGATGTTCATCGAGCCCGAAAAGGAAGGCGATCCGTTTGAAGTGTCGGACGCCGACACCATGCTGGCTCACTTTGCGCCGTCGGCCAAGAAGCCCGACCAGGTCGTGGTGTTCTCCAAGCCCGGCTGCCCGTTCTGCGTCGAAGCCAAGGCGCTGCTGGACAGCAAGGGCTACGCCCCGATCGAGATCCCGCTGGAAAACAAGGTCCGCGGCCGCGTGATCGGTGCGGTGTCCGGCAAGGGCACGGCTCCGCAGGTGTTCATCAACGGCGCCCTGATCGGCGGCCTGGAAGACCTGAAGGCGCACTTCGCCTGATACGCAGGGCAGTCGGCCGGGTGGGGGGCATCGCCTCGCGCCCGGTCCGCCGGACAGGTGTTGCTTCATCCCGCGCGGCGGTCGATTCCGCATCAACCGCCGCGCGTGCCGCNNCGCCGCTCCCGCAAGTTTCCCTTCTTTTGCGCCCTTATTGCAGGCGCCGTGCGTCCGGAAACAGGACGCGGGACGGCGTTCGCCCCAAGGGTGCACAACAAGGCGGAATTCGCCTTCACATTCCGAACATCACGCGACAACGGGGAGATTCCCAATCATGAAGACGCTGCATACCGACATTGCTGTCATCGGCGCCGGCACCGCAGGCCTGGCCGCATACCGCGCCGCCAAGGCGGCCGGCAAGCGCGCGCTGCTTA
>DMTA01000091.1 GCA_003454835.1 Achromobacter sp.
GGCGCCGCCTCGGGTATTCGCCGTGCGGGTTATCGGGACGCGCGCAGTTCCTCCAGCAAGGCCAGCGCGCGGTCGGTGCGGACGTCCTTCTCCGCGGCCATGCGCTTGGCAATCTCGTCGATCTCCGCGCCCGTGGCCCCCGCCACCAGCGCGATGTTGCGGGCGTGCAGCGCCATGTGGCCACGCTGGATGCCTTCGGTGGCCAACGCCCGCAGCGCGCCCAGATTCTGCGCCAGGCCGACGGCCACGGCGACTTCACCCAACTCCTGCGCGGAACGCACGTCCATGATCTTGAGCGCAAGCCGTGCCAACGGATGCGTCTTGGTGGCGCCGCCGACCAGGCCCACGGGCATGGGCATCTCGATGCTGCCGACCAGCGCGCCCGACGTGTCCTTTTCCCAATGGGTCAGCGACGTATAGCGGCCAGAACGGGCGGCGTAGGCGTGCGCGCCGGCCTCGACCGCGCGCCAATCATTGCCGGTGGCGACGATGACCGGGTCGATGCCGTTCATGATGCCCTTGTTGTGCGTCGCGGCGCGGTACGGATCGATGGCGGCAAAAGTGTATGCGTCCAGCACACCTTCGATGATCTCGGCGCCACTGCGCTCCTTCGTGTCCAGTGTCTGCGGCGTCAGGCGCACGCGGGCGCGGGCCAGCCGCAGGTCGGCCAGGTTGGACAGGATGCGCAGGCGCACCGAGCCGCCGACGATCTCCTCGACCAGCGGGGCCACGGCTTCGGCCATAGTGTTGACGGTGTTGGCGCCCATGGCGTCGCGCACGTCGACGATCAGGTGCATCACGATCATCGGGCCGCGCGGGGTATCCGGGAACACGTGGACCTCGATGTCCTGGCAGCCGCCGCCCAGTTCGATCAGCACCTTGTCGCGGCTGTTGGCCAGCGTCAGGATGCGTTCGCGCTCGCGCAGCAGGGCAAGGCGCGCGCCATGCGGGTCGGTCAGGCCCAGAACCTGGACCTGCGCGCGCATGAGGGGACGGGTGCTGGACGTCTCGAAGCCGCCGCCTTCGCGAGCCAGCTTGGCCATGAACGAGGCGGCCGCCACCACGGACGGTTCTTCCACGGCCATCGGCACGAGGACGTCGCGGCCATTGACCTGGAAGTTGCCCGCCACGCCCAGCGGCAGTTCGAACGTCCCCAGGACGTTTTCGATCATGCCGTCGGCGCGGGCGAGGCTGAGCGCGCCGGGCTCGGCCAGCAACTGGCGCTCTTCGGCGGTGAGCGAAGCGGCGTCGGCAATGGCGGCCAGGCGTTGAGCGGGGGGGAGGGCCCGGAAGTTGGGCAGGCGTGAATCGGCCACGATGGCGTGTCTCCGTATAAGAATCGAGTGGCCTGATTCTAGGTAAACTGTACCGCTATTCAGAGGTACAGTTTGGGCAAACAGTACCATTGCACTGCACCAATTTTGGCAACGATAAGACGGGGATTCCAAGGTGGATGATGCCAATTCGTCCGGCAGGCCGCAGCGCGCGGCGCCCATTGCCGAAAGCCTGGCCAGCTTGATCGGCCAGCAGATCGCCGACGGCGTCTACCGCGCGGGCGACAAGCTGCCGTCCTTGCGAGAGCTGGCGCAATTGCACCGCTACGCCAAGAACACGGTGGTGGTGGCCTTCGAAATGCTGGTGGCGCGCGGGCTGGTCGAACCGCGGCGCGGATCGGGCTTTTATGTGCTGGAGGTCGATCACGCGCGCCCGGCCGCGGATGAAGAACCGGGGCAGTTGAGCCGGGCGATGGACATCGTGTGGCTGATGCGCGAACAGCTTAAGACGCAACCCGATGCCGTCGCCGTGGGCGACGGCTTTCCGCCGGTGGAGTGGCTGGCGGACATGCGCATGGATCGCTATCACCAGAAAGTGGTGCGCACGGGGCTGGGCGCGCTGTTTCGCTATGGAAGCCGCTTCGGCTACGCGCCGCTGCGTGAAAGCCTGGTCCGAAAGCTGGGCGACGTGGGCATCAACACCGCGCCATCGCAGCTGGTGCTGACGCATGGCGCCAACGAGGCAATGGATCTGGTGATCCGCTACTTCCTGCCGCCGGGGTCGACGGTGCTGGTGGACAACCCCGGCTACTACCCGCTCTTTGGCAAGCTGAAGCTGGCCGGGGTGCGGATGCTGGGCGTGCCGCGCCTGCCCGATGGGCCAGATGTCGTTGCGCTGGAGTCGTTGCTGCAGCGCGAAAAGCCGCGGCTCTTTTTTACGCAGTCGATCGCACACAATCCCACCGGGTCGGACATGTCGCCGGCCAAGGCCTACAAGATCCTGCAACTGTCGGAGCGCTACAACCTGATGGTGGTCGAGAACGACCCGCTGGCGGACTTCAAGCCCACGTCGTCGGTCAGGCTGTCGGCGCTGGATCAGCTTGAGCGCACCATCTATATCGGCAGCTTTTCAAAGTCTTTCTCGGCGGCGTTGCGGGTGGGGTTCATCGCGTGCAACGCCGCGCTGGCAAGCGACCTGGCCGATCTGAAAGCGCTGGTGCATGTCAGCAGCTCTGAATATTGCGAGCGCATGGTCGACGTGATGCTGCGCGAGGGTCATTACGAGCGGCATCTGGTGCGGCTGCGGCAGCGGCTGGAAGCCGCGACCGGCCAGGCGTTGCAAGTGCTGGATTCGCTGGGCGCGCAGGTGTTCACGCGGCCGACCAGTTCGTTGTATCTGTGGTCTGCGTTTCCGGGCGTGGCGGATTCGCTGACGCTGGCTGCGGCGCTGATGCCCGAGAAGGTCATCATGGCGCCAGGCCGTGTGTTCAGCGTGGATCCCACGGCGGTGTCGCCGTGGTCCCGCTGCAATGTGGGCGCCGTGGTGTCGCCGCGGTTCCACGCCACCCTGGCGGCGTATCTGGATCAGCGATAGGAAAATTCCTGAAAGGCCTGTCGCAGCTCGCCCTGCGCCTGGTTGCTGAGCGCCCGCGCGACGGGTGCGCCGGGGGCGGC
>DMTA01000092.1 GCA_003454835.1 Achromobacter sp.
TGCTGGCGCTGGTGCAGGTGACGCTGGGCGCGGTCATGCTGCTGCCCATGGCGGACTTCAACGCCCTGCCCGCGCAGCCCGTGCAGTGGGGTTATCTGGTGGCGCTGGGCCTCATCCATACGTGCCTGATGTACATCCTGATGTACTCGGCCATCCAGAAGTTGCCCACCACCTCCACCGCCGCGCTCAGCTTCATCTACCCCGCGGTCGCCATCCTGCTCGACTTCGTGGTCTACGGCCATCGCATGGATGCGACGCAGGTGGTGGGCGTGGCGCTGATCTTCCTGGCCGCCGCCGCCGTCAGCCTGAACTGGAACTGGCGCCTGCCGCGCAGCCCGCGGGCCGGTGCGGTCTAGGGCAAACCCGCACCCGGTCCCCGGTTATTCGGGCGTGCGTCCGGTTCACGCCGCTATCATGGCCCTTCCCATCCGCGGGCGGCTGCCCGCGGCGCCATGACGAACAGGACACCCCCATGATCGATCTCTATTACTGGACTACCCCCAACGGTCACAAGATCACGATGTTCCTCGAAGAGACCGGCCTGCCGTACAAGATCCACCCGGTGAACATCGGCCGCGGCGATCAGTTCAAACCCGAATTTCTGGCCATCGCGCCCAACAACCGCATTCCCGCCATCGTGGACCAGGCGCCTGCCGATGGCGGCGCGCCGATCCCGTTGTTCGAGTCCGGCGCCATCCTGCAGTACCTGGCCGAAAAGACCGGCAAATTCCTGCCCGCCGACGTGCGCGGCCGCGCCGAGGTGTCGCAATGGCTGTTCTGGCAGATNNTCGCCGACATGGCCGCCTACCCGTGGATCGTGCCGCACGCCAGGCAGGGCCAGGACCTGAACGACTTTCCGCACCTCAAGCGCTGGTTCGACACGATCCGCGAGCGCCCCGCGACGCAACGCGCCTACGCGCTGGCCGATACGATCAACACCACGCCCCCGCTCAGCGACGACGAAGCGCGCCGCATCCTGTTCGGCCAGACCGCCCAACACGTCCGCTAACGCCCAAGGAGCGCGCCATGAATGCACCGCAACGCGTCTTTCGCCGCGCGCGCGCGGCCGACCTGCCGGCCATCGTTGCCATGCTGGCTGACGACGACCTGGGCGCCGGACGCGAGGACTCCTCCATCCCGCTGAACCCGCGCTATGTCGCCGCCTTCGAGGCAATTGATCAGGATTCCCACCAATTCCTGGCCGTGGTTGAGCAGGATTCACAACTGGTGGGCTGTTTGCAGTTATCGTTCATACCCGGCCTGTCGCGGCTGGGCCTGTGGCGGGGCCAGATCGAAAGCGTGCGCATCGCTTCGGCCTTCCGCGGCGCGGGTCTGGGCCGCGCCATGTTCGAATGGGCCATCGAGCAATGCCGCAGCCAGGGCTGTGGGCTGGTCCAGCTCACCACGGACCGCGCGCGCCCCGATGCGCGCCGGTTCTACGAAAGCCTGGGTTTCAAGGCCAGCCACGACGGCATGAAGCTCAGCCTGTAACGTCTGATTCTGATTTTCGAAAGGAGCGCCCAATGCCCTTGCATGGCGAATACAAAGTCCCCGGCGGCAAACTGGTCGTCGCGGATCTGGAAGTGCGCGACGGCCGCCTGGCCGACGTGCGCATCAGCGGCGACTTTTTTCTTGAACCGCCCGAAGCCCTTGAAGCCATCAACCGCGGCCTGAACGGCATGCCCGCCGATGCCGGCGAACTGGAGCTCGCAGTGGCCGTGCAATCGGCCCTGCCGGCCGACGCCGAAATGTTCGGCTTCTCGGCCGAAGCTATCGCCGTCGTGCTGCGGAGGGCGCTGGCATGAGCCGCACCGACTGGAACGACTACGACTGGCAACTGATCCATGAAGGCCCGCAGCCGCCCGCGCTGCACATGGCGCTGGACGCGGTCATTACCGACGAAGTGGGCGCCGGCCAGCGGCCGCCCACGCTGCGCATCTGGGAATGGTCGGCCCCGGCCGTCGTGATCGGCCGCTTTCAATCGCTGAAGAACGAAGTCGATCCGGACGGCGCCGCGCGCCACGGCATCGAGGTGGTGCGCCGCGTGAGCGGCGGCGGCGCGATGTTCATCGAGCCTGGCAACTCCATCACCTATTCGCTGAGCGCCCCGCAGGCGCTGGTCCACGGCATGAGCTTCCAAGAGTCGTATGCGTTTCTTGACGCCTGGGTGCTGACCGCGTTGCAGGGCCTGGGCATCAAGGCCTGGTACCAGCCGCTGAACGACATCGCCTCCGACATCGGCAAGATCGGCGGCGCGGCGCAGGCCCGCCGCGCGGGCGCCGTGCTGCACCACGTCACCATGTCCTACGACATCGACGCCGACAAGATGGTCGAGGTGCTGCGTATCGGCCGCGAGAAGCTTTCCGACAAGGGCACCACCAGCGCCAAGAAGCGCGTTGACCCCCTGCGCACGCAGACCGGGCTGGCGCGCGAGGTCATCATCGACCGCATGGTGGAAACTTTTGCCGGCCTGCACCGTCTGACCCCGGGCAGCGTGGGCAGCGAGACGCTGGCACGCGCCCAGGCGCAGGCGGACGAAAAGTTCTCCCGCGCCGAGTGGACAGGCGTCGTGCCCTGACGGCGCCGCGGTTTTTGGAGGTAATTGCATGAGTCGCACATTCACGCCCCCCGGCGCGATACGCGGTCTGATTCTGGGCGCCGCCCTGCTTGCCATCGCCGGCTGCAGCAGCACGCCCCCGTCGAACATCACGCTGGCGGACCCGGGCGCCCAGTCAACGGCCACGCCGGAAAAGGTGGGCGACCTGTCCACCGAGCGCATCAAGTGGGCCTCCAGCAAGCCGGGCTGCGAGGGCGACTGCCCGCGCATCGAGATCGACAGCGTGGCCTTTCCAGGCATCCCGAAGCTGACCGCGCTGGTCGACCACGTGCTCGCCTACATGACCGGCACCGACGCCAACCGGCGCGGTCCCTACGACACGCTGTCGGAGTACACGCAGTACTTCTGGTCCACGGCGCGCCCGCGCGACGCGACCTACTTCAAGGCCGGCGTGAAGGACACGGTGGGCGACATCGTTTCCATCGAACTGCACACGGAGCAGTATCTGACCGGCGCCGCGCACGGCATCCCGGCCACGCAATACCTGAACTGGGAACGCAGCCGCGGCCGCGTGATGAGCCTGGACGAAGCGCTCATCCCGGGACGCCGCGCCGAGTACATCGCTGCCCTGCAGCGTGCGCACGCGAAATGGCTGACGGGCAACCCGGACGCCAAGCGCGACCCGGCAGCCTACAACAAGATGTGGCCGTTCCAGGAAAGCGACAATTTCGCGCTCACGCGCAACGGCATCGTGGTCAAGTACGACGCCTATTCGATCGCACCGTATTCGCACGGCGAGCCTGAACTGACGATTTCGTACCAGGATCTGCGCGGCATCCTGAAGCCGGAGCTGCTGCCGGCGTCGTAAAGCCACAGCCCCCGCCGAAATCACGAAGCCACGGCCGCGGCCGGTCTCATGAAGCCACGGCGGCAGGTGCCTCCAACGAAAAAAATGCCGGACATCGGTCCGGCATCTTCGGGCGCCACATCTTCGGGCGCCACAAAAAGGAATCGCTCCTTGCGGAGCGATTCCTTTTTTGTCTCTCTCTGCCTCCTCGGCGACGCGCCCGAGGGCGTATCGCCGATTCAGTCTTTACGGATACAGACCGCGCACCTGGCGGGCCTGGAGGATCCGCGTGCAAGCCACGATGAACGCGGCGGTGCGCAGCGTCACCTTGTGCTCGCGCGACACCTGCGCCACGGCGGCGTAGGCTTCGCGCATCAGGCGTTCGAGGCGCTGGTTGATCTCTTCCTCGCTCCAGAAGAAGCTGGAGAAGTCCTGCACCCATTCAAAGTAGCTGACCGTCACGCCGCCGGCGTTGGCCAGCACGTCCGGCACGACGTAAACGCCGTTCTCGGCCAGGATGTCGTCCGCTTCCGGGGTCGTCGGGCCGTTGGCGCCTTCGACCACGATCTTGGCGCGCACCTTGGCGGCGTTGTCGACGGTGATCTGGCTTTCCAGGGCTGCCGGGATCAGGAATTCGGTTTCCAGCGTCCAGAACTCGGCCTTGTCCAGCGCCTGGCCGCCCGAGAAGCCGCCCACGCCGCCGGTCTGCGACACGTGCGACAGCAGCTTGTGCACGTCAAGGCCGGCCGCGTTGTGCACGGTGCCGGTGTGATCCTGCGCGGCAATGACCTTCGCACCGGCTTCATGGAACAGGCGGGCGGCGGTGCCGCCCACGTTGCCGAAACCCTGCACCACGACGCGCGCGCCGGCCACA
>DMTA01000332.1 GCA_003454835.1 Achromobacter sp.
CCTGTGCGCGGCTGGCGGCGGTTGACGGCGGAGACGCTGGCCGGCTGCAAGGCCGGGGCGGGGGCCGCGTCGCGGTAGTTGGGTTCCACCAGCGATCGGTACAGGCTGGCGTACAGGCTGACGGCGGCGCGCCAACCAAAATCGGTGTTCATCGCGTTGCGCTGCATCAATCGCCACAGAATGCCGTGAGCGCGCAGGTCGATGGCGCGCTCGATGGCGGCGCTCATGGCTTGCGGCGTGTCGCCTTCAAAGAGCAGGCCGGTGGCGGAGGACATGGCGGACAGCGGCGCACGAGGACCCGGATCCTGGATCGTGTCGGCCATGCCGCCGACGCGCGACCCGATGGGCAGCGTGCCGTAACGCATGGCGTACAGCGGCGTCAGGCCGAAGGGCTCGAAACGGCTGGCGTGCAGCAAGATGTCGGAACCGGCGTGCAGGCGATGGGCGATGCCCTCGTCGTAACCGATATGGGTGCTGCAGCGTCCGGGGTAGCGGCGGGCGATGTCCTGCAACGCCGCTTCAAGCCGGTGGTCGCCCTGGCCCAGAATCGCGATCTGCAGGTTCGGGTGGCGGTCCAGCGCTTCCGGCAGCGCGTGCACGGCTACGTCCGCCATTTTCTGTTCGGTGAGGCGGTTGCCCATGCCCATCAGCGTCGCGGCCGGATCGGGCCGGAGTCCGAATTCGCGCTGCAACGCCGCCTTGCAGTGAATTTTGTTGGTCAGGTCGCGGACAGAATAGCGGTGACTGCGCAGGTACGGATCCCGCGCGGGATTCCACAGCACGTCGTCAATGCCATTCGGAATCGGCAGCAGGTCGTCCGCACGGCTACGCAGCAGCGCGTCCAGGCCGCAACCGAATGCGGGCGTCATGATTTCCCGGGCGTACGTATGGCTGACCGTCGTGACGCGGTCGGCGAAGCGGATGCCGGCCTTCAGGAAATTCAGCTGGCCCCAGGCCTGCGCCCCGTCATCGTTGCGGGCCCATTCCGGCACCCCGAATTCGTCCGCGTTGGCCATCGGGAACAGGCCCTGGAACGCGAGATTGTGGATGGTCATCACGCTCTTGACGTCGGGCAGGTCGGCGGCGCGCAACAGCAGCGGCACCAGACCGGCGTGCCAGTCGTGCGCGTGCACCAGTGTGGGGCGCATCACGCCAGGCAAGCCCGCCGCCACACGCACGGCAGCGTGCGCCAGCGCCGCATAACGCAGGCCGTTGTCCGGATGTTCCTTTCCGTTTTCGTCGGCATAAAGGCCGCCGCGATCATATAAGGCATCGTTTTCCAGAATCAGGTAATCGATGCCCGACTGCGGGCACTTTCCTTCCAGCAGGACGGCCGGGCCGCCCGGCAGATCCTGCAGCGTGGCAACCTGGCGGATGCGGTTCAACTTGGCCTTTACGCCCCGATACCCGGGCAACAGCACGCTCAGGGGCATTCGCGATTCGATCAATGCGCGCGCCATCCCGGTTATCGCATCTCCCAGGCCGCCTGTTTTGGCCAGAGGGAAAGCTTCTCCCGCCACGATCAGGATTCTCGTCTTTGCCATGCTTGCTCCAGTTGATTGGCCGGTCGAGACAGTTGCGACTCGATCGCGATTACGCCGAGGCCTGTCCTTACGCAAGCCGTGTGCCTAAACCGCAGGTCGCTGGAAAAATTGCGCAATGCAGCAGAGATGCCCGTCATCCAAACGATGGAAAGGCGATGCGCGCGGCGCCGGTCGCCCGAGCGCTTTGTAATTTTGATCTGCGCCCGACCCCCCAAATTCCCATCGGGGCCAGGAACGGCGGTTGCTGAATGCAGTCGCTTTCAACGACGACCGCCGGGAGAAACGTATGGAAACAGTGTCGGACTTCGTGTTGAAGCGGCTGTCGCAGTGGGGCGTGCGCAAGGTGTACGGCTACCCTGGCGACGGCATCAACGGGCTCATCGGCGCATTCGGCCGTACGGAGGAGCCGCTGGAATTCATACAAGCCCGGCACGAGGAAAGCGCGGCGTTCATGGCCTGCGCGCACGCCAAGTTCACCGGTCAGGTGGGGGTGTGCCTGGCCACGTCGGGGCCAGGCGCCATCCATCTGCTCAATGGCCTGTACGACGCCAAGCTGGATCATCAGCCGGTGGTGGCGCTGGTCGGACAACAGGCGCGCAGCGCGCTGGGCGGCGACTACCAGCAGGAGGTCGACCTGATCAGCCTGTTCAAGGATGTGGCGCACGACTATGTGCAAATGGCCACGACGGCCGAGCAGGCGCGTCACATGGTGGATCGCGCCATGCGCATCTCTCTGGAGCGCCGCAGCGTCACCTGCGTCATCTTTCCGAACGACGTGCAGGACCTGCCCGCCGTGCCGGTGCCGCCGCGAGAGCACGGCACGGTGCATACGGGCATCGGCGTCACGTCCCACGCGGCGGTGCCGGGACCGGACGCCCTGCGTAACGCGGCCGACATCCTGAATCGCGGCGAAAAGGTAGCCATTCTGGTCGGCGCCGGCGCGCTGGAGGCGGGCGAGCAGGTCAGCCAGGTTGCCGAACTGCTGGGTGCGGGCGTGGCCAAGGCGCTGCTGGGCAAGGCGGTGCTGCCGGATAGCCTGCCTTACGTGACGGGCGCGATCGGCCTTTTGGGCACGCAGCCAAGCTGGGACATGATGAACGAGTGCGACACGCTGTTGATGGTGGGCACCTCGTTTCCGTATGCGGAGTTCCTGCCGCAGGAAGGCCAGGCGCGCGCGGTGCAGATCGACCGCGACGGCCGCAAGCTCAGCCTGCGCTATCCCGTCGAGCTTGGCCTGGTGGGAG
Source organism: Achromobacter sp. (assembly GCA_003454835.1). Taxonomy (GTDB): domain Bacteria; phylum Pseudomonadota; class Gammaproteobacteria; order Burkholderiales; family Burkholderiaceae_B; genus Achromobacter. Next base: position 2,789 of record DMTA01000332.1, read on the forward strand.
ACAGCCGGCTGACGCTGGAAGCGCTGATTCCGCTGCTGGAACCCAAGAAGGCGCGCCGCTGGCGCGACCGGATCGAAAAGCAGGTCTCGGCATGGCGCGAGACGGTGCATGCCCGCGCCATGGTCGACGCCAAGCCGATCAATCCCCAGCGGCCGTTCCTGGAATTGTCAAAGCGGCTGCCGGCTCAGGCCATCCTGACGTGCGATTCGGGCTCGGCGGCCAACTGGTATGCGCGCAACGTCGATATCCAGGCGGGCATGATGGGGTCGGTGTCGGGCGGGTTGGCCACCATGGGATGCGGGGTGCCTTACGCCATCGCGGCGAAGGTCGCCTATCCCGACAGGCCGGTCATCGCGCTGGTGGGCGACGGCGCCATGCAGATGCTGGGCATCAATGAGCTCATCACCGTTGCCCATCGCTGGAAGGATTGGAGCAATCCCACGTTGATCGTCATGGTGCTGAACAACGGTGACCTGAACCTGGTGACGTGGGAGCAGCGGGTGATGGGCGGCGATCCCCGGTTTCCTGATTCGCAGTGGCTGCCCAGGTTTTCGTACGCGGAGTATGGCCGGATGCTGGGTCTGGAGGGCATCCGCGTCGACAGCCCCGACGATGTCGGACCGGCCTGGGACCGCGCCTTGTCGGCAGGACGCCCTGTCGTGCTGGAGATGGTGACCGACCCCGAGATGCCGCCGTTGCCCCCGCACATTCCGGCCAAGCAGATCGGGGCGTACTTCAAGGCGTTGCGCAAGGAGGAGGCCGCCTCGGGCGGCGCCGCGCTGCGCGCCACGATCAAGCAGTGGTGGGCGGGCTGACACGCCGGCCCGACCGATCTTTTCATTTCAGGAGGCACATCATGGCAAACACCGGAGGGACAAGCTCCCAACAGCCCGGGCAGGGCGGTCAGCAGACGCCCGACCAGTCGCCCGCCGAACAACCCAAGCCGGATGTCCCGGACACGGGCAAGGACGAAAAAGGCAATTGGCCGCCCGACAGCATTCCGAATCCCATGCCGGGTCTGGACCCGCAGCAGACGCCGGGCATCGACCATCTGTGATGGTCCTGCAAGGCATGCGGCCTGCGGGCCGCGCTCCGCGTGCGCCGTGCCGCGGGGGGAGCGACCCGCAGTTTTTCAAGGAGAACACATGAACAAGCGAGATAGGCTGCGCGATATGTTTCACACGTCGGACACGTCTTCGCAAACGATGCGTGACCTGATTTCGGGCACCGAGGATCTGTTGCGAAGCACCGCCAGCTACAGCGGATCCGAGATCGAGTCCGCGCGCGACAAACTGAAGCAACGGCTGGACGCCGCGCGCGACCAGGCCCGCGGCTGGGAACGCGCCGCGTGGGACCGGGCGCGCGAGGTGTCCCACGCCACGGACGACTACGTGCATGAAAACGCCTGGAAGAGCATCGCAGGCGCGGTGCTGCTGGGCGTGCTGGCCGGCATCTGCATGATGTCGGACCACGGCAGGCGGCGGTAACGCCCGCCGGGCGCGTCAGCCCTCATTCGGGGCCGGCTCTGCGCAGTGCAGAGCCGGCCCCGCCATTTTTTGTGTGGACGCGATGTAAGAAATGCCGTTGGCGGCCGCGTGTAGTGCGGCATCAAGGGCATCGCCGCCCTGGCACGCAGCTTGCGTGTGGGATCAGCGGCGTGGCGAGCCGTTCGCTGCGCGGGACGTTTCAACGAAGGAGACTCACCATGAACCAACCATTGACCGGCGCCGCCCAGGCGCAAGGCGAAACCCAGATCGTGGGCGGCCCGAAGAGCGATCCGAGCGGGCCGGGACCGGAAGTCATGGCGGCCAGCACGCTGGAAGGCAACGACGTGTACAACCCCGCCGGCGAATCGCTGGGCAGCATCCAGGAGATCATGGTGGACGTGCCACGCGGGCGCATCGCGTATGCCGTGCTGTCGCGCGGCGGCATCCTGGGCATCGGCGACAAGCTGTACGCCATTCCGTGGAGCGCGCTGACGCTGGATACCGACCGCAAGTGCTTTGTGCTGAATGTGGACAAGGACGTGCTCAAGAACGCGGAGGGGTTCGACAAGGACAATTGGCCGAGCATGGCGGACGAGACCTGGGCGCGCGGCATCCATCAGTACTACAACCAGCCGCCGTACTGGTGAGCCGGGCAGGGGGACGGCATGTTTCGCGAAGGCAGATTGGTAGCGGTTTCTCCCTGCTTGAACGACGCCGTCGCCGGGTGTGCGGGGTTGCTCGCGGCGCGTCCGGACAGCACCGTCTTGACGGTGTACTCGGGCTTGCCGCTGGGGGCCGACACCGTCAGTGCCGCCGACCGGGCCTGCGGGTTCAAGAACGGCCGCGAGGCCGTCCTTGACCGCCGTGCGCGCAACGACCGCGCCTTATCGCTGCTGGGTGTGCGCGGCGTGCAGATGGATCTGCTGCACGACGAGTATCTGGAAAGCGGGGAGGAGGGGCGACTGACTGGCGCATTGGCCGCCGCAGTGTCCGCCCTGCGGCCGCGAGTTGTCCTGATGCCGCTGGGGCTGCGCAGTGCGGCGCACGTGCGCGTGTCCGAAGCATGTCTGACCCTGCGTGCGCTGTTCCAGCGCGTGGAGTGGGTGACATACGAAGAGGTCGCGGAGGCTGAGCCGGGGGCAGTTCAGGAGCGCCTGGCCGGATTGCTGGGGCGGCGGATTCTCGCCTCGCCGCTGGATGTGGGCGCGCAGGTTGACGTGGATCGCGCACGGCACCGCGCATTGGCCGCTCGCCACAGCCTGGCGCTTAATCAGCCCGGCGCGCAGCCGGTCACGGAGCCGCCCGCATCGGCATCCCGCCCTGAACGCTACTGGCGCCTGTCGTGGCGGCGTGACAAGGGTTGACTGTCCTCATCCTTTTCGAGCATTGATGAACGATTGCGCATCCCGGACGATGCTTAGGTTGCGCCAGCTGCCGGGCCTCGCTATGGTGCAAGGGATGCGGCGCCTTTCGCGCCGCAGTCCCGTACAACTTCGGAAACCACAATGAGTTCGAACGCAGCCGATGCGCGTGGCCGGTCACGCTGGGGCACCGCCCTGGCGATATTGCTGTTGATTGGCGCAGTGCTCGCCGTCCTGGCGTTGGCCGCCACCCGCGTGGCCGAGCAACGCATCGCCAGCATCCTCGGTCCCCGCAGCCAGGTCGGCAACGTGCAGGTCGGCCTGCGGCAAGTGGTGCTGACCGATGTCACCGTGCCCGGCGCGTCCGGTCAGCCCGGCGCGCGTGCCCGGCGCATCGAACTGGAACCGGAATGGACGGCCTTTCTGCGGCGCGAGGCGGTGTTCAAGCGAATCACCGTGGATGGCTTTGATTTCGCGGTGGTGCGCGGCGCCGATGGCGACATGCAGATTGCGCCCGCGCTGCAAGCGGCGCTGCGCGCCGGCGACGGCGATGGCAAGACGCGGCGCAATGGTCCCATCCGCGTCGCCGAACTGATCCTGCGCGACGGTCGCCTGGATTATCTGGACGGCGCGATCTCCAAACCGCCCCATCGCATCCCGTTCAAGGACGTGCAGGCGCACTTGCAGCCCGTCGTGATTCCGGGCGACGGCACCGCCAGCGAGATGGAATTTTCCGGCAAGGTCGAAGACAACCGTAATGGCGAAGCCACCGTGCGGGCAAAAGGCAAGGTCGTGGTGGGCAGCTCGGATGCGGACATCACCGTGGCGGCGCGCAACATGGACATCCGCCATGCCGCGCCTTATCTGGCGGATAACGGCGCCGGGTCGCTGTCTGGCGGATCCATGGATCTGGACATGAAGACGGCCATCGCCGGCCACAAACTCAAGGCATCGGGCACCGTCGCATTGCACAACCTGAAGTTCAGCGGCGACGGCAGCCTGTTTTCGTTGCCGCGCAAGGCGGTGCTGGCAGCCCTGAAAGACAAGAGCGGCACGATCCGGTTTGAATTCGCGCTGGCGGGCAGCCTGGATAATCCCAAGTTTTCGGTCACGCGCGGCTTTTCGGCGCAGGTGGCGCGGGGCTTCGGACACGCCATCGGCGTGGGCGCGGAAGGCGCGGCGGAAGGCGTCGCGGGCGCCGTACAGGAACTGGGCAATGCGCTGTCGGACATGCTGAGCCCGAAGCCCTGAGCCGCTGTGTTCGTTTTGTGTATGGCGCCGGCCCGTTCTACGGCACTGGCCGCGCCCGTCCCACGCGCGCGCCCATGACCATCTCCGTCACCCAGTTCACCAGAATCGAGGTGTAGGCCTGCTGCGAGGCCTTGTCGGTCAGCGCGTGGTCCGCGCCGTCCAGGATGCGGTGTGTCAGCGAATGCGACCGCCGGAAGGCCGACCGGTAATTCATGATCGTGGAGTGCGGGATATAGACGTCGTGCTCGGCTTCCACAATCAGCACGTCGCCCGTGAAGTTGGCGCAGCACGACAGCGCGCGGTTGCTTTCAGGCTCGATATGCGTGTTGCGGTAGGCGCGCAGCGTCTCGCGGTTGAGCTGGTTCTTGGGCAGCATCCACTCGTCGTCGCGATAAAGCGCGGGCACGTGCAGGCCCAGCCATCGCACGCGGCGCAGTCCGCTCAGGATGGCAGCCAGGTAGCCGCCGTAGCTGCTGCCCACCACCGCCACCGAGCCGCTGTCCAGCGACGGATGCGCCGCCAGCCGGTCGTAGGCGGCCATCACGTCGCGCAGGTTGTCGTCGCGCGAGACCTGCATCTGCTGAGCCTGCGTGGCGGCGTGCCCGCGAAGATCGAAAGTCAGGCAGACGCAGCCCAGCGCGGCGATGCCTTTGGCGCGGGCCAGGTCGAACTTCTGATCGCCGCCCCAGCCGTGAATGAACAGCACGCCCGGCACCTTGCTTTCGGGCGTGAGAAAGGTGCCGGCCAGCCGCTGGTCCGCCACCTCGATGTCGATTGGGTCGCTAAAGGCGGCCATTGTCGTCCTCCAGGATGCCCCCTGATTTGGTGATCATACCGACGGCGGAATCTTCGCCGCGATACACGTATTGCTCCGACGTGGGCGCGGGTTCGTCCGTGCCGTAGCGCTCGCGCGTAAAGGCGGATACCGACTTGAGCGATGGGGAAAGCATGAACGCCTGCAATGCGGACAGCTCGGCGATGCTGGCGCCGCCAGCGCGCCACGATTGTTCCAGCACGCCCGCGCGGGGCTCGCCGCGGGCATTCTGGCCGATCGCCACGTCGTAGTTGCGGCGCGACGCGAAGAAGTCGGGATACGCGGTGGATACCGCCGTATCGTAGCGGCAGCTCAGGTCCACCGCCTGCCGTTCTTCGTCCGACAGGTTCAACGCCCGCAGTTCGTCGAACCCGCCACGCGCGAACGTCAGCGCCGAGCCGCCATACACCGGCTCTCCGCTGTTGTCCCGGGTAAGGCATTGCGTGCCTACATACGACGCTTCCAGCTTGCCAATTCGGATCCAGCCCACGCTGTAGGTCGCGATCTGCGCCAGATCCTCTTCCAGCACCAGCCCCAGGCGGCGCATCACGGCGGCGTCCTGGCCGTTCAGCGCGGCCCGCAGCTCCTGCGCGTCGCGCAC